>JAPKXR010000051.1 GCA_026394715.1 Methanomicrobiales archaeon
AAGGTATTTTGCCTTGGTGACCGGGGTCGGGACACCCGATGATGACAAAATCTGCCTGCCTGATCTTTGCGGGGTCGGTTGTTGCCTCGATCTTATTGCCCGGGGTGGCTTTCAACTCATCAATAGCCTTTTGGTTTCGCCGGTACCTGATCGTCCTCATGTGCCTGGAAAATGCCTATGCAAGGGGGAGGCCCACATAGCCAATACCAACGACACAGACCTTTTTGTTGAGAAGTTTTTTTGATACAGAGGGGCTGACTCCCTCGGTAAACTACATGCTATCATCACACGGCAGAGCAAAAACATATCGGAAAAAAGGAGTTTAGTATGGGGAGTAATCCACCCTGTTGTTTAATACCGGATTATACATTTCGAATTTATATTGAGCGTTTTTTGTCATGCTGCCACCATGTATTATTGGATTCGAAAACCATTTTTAGTCTATATTGGACTAGTTTGTACCAGGTTACAGGTATGAACACAAGATTTTTGTACCCGAATGTAGGATATAATGTAGGACATTTAAAAAGCCACAATAGGTGATCTGAGTATGAAGTTTATTACAAGTCGCGAGATCCGTTCAAACCCGGCCCGTCTGTGGGAAATGACAGGTGGTGATGAATCGGTTATCACGGTAAATGGAAAACCGCGGGCCATCGTTGTTGCGGTCGGTGAAGATCTTGAGGAAACACTTACGGCCTTTCGGAGGGCACGAGCATTCACCGCGCTTGAAAAAATCCGGCAGTATGCCAAAGAAAACGGGCTGGAAAATATTTCTGAACAGGAAATAGATACAGAGATCAACCGTTCACGAAAGGGGCGGTAACACGGGTGCACCGTACATTGTCCTTGATACCAATGTCCTGGTTTCAGGATTGCTCTCATCCAACGGAGCTCCTTCCAGGATTCTTAACTTGGTTATTAATGGAAATGTCATCATTGTGCTTGATACACGGATATTCGATGAATATTCAGAGGTTCTCAGGAGAGAGAAGTTCTCATTTCCGAAAGATGCAGTAAACGAAATTATTGCATTCGTCCGCAGGGAGGGAGTATTTATATCACCGCGGCCCTTGAACGGCAATATTCCCGATCCTGGCGATCTACCATTCATCGAAGTATCCTATCACGCAAAAGTGCCGATAGTGACCGGAAACCTCCGGCATTTTAAGGGATCGGACGTGGTAGTCATGACACCAGTCCAATTCCTTTCCGGAACTGTTTGGTGACAATAAATAAACAACCATCCGCATGGATTACCCAAACCCTGAAGTCAGTAGGTATAGTTTGAAACATCTATTAAGCAATTACCTAAAATCCGCCTGCTTAATCATTGACGGGTCGGTTGTTGCTTCGATCCTGTTACCCGGGGTTGCATTCAGTTCATCAACGGCCTTCTGGTCGCGACGGTACCCGATCGTCCGGATGTGTTCGGAAAAATCCTGCGCTAACGGCAGGCCTACATAGCCAAGGCCCACGACACAGACCGTTTATCGAGAAGTGTTTTTGAGGCCACGGGGGCTGACTCCATTGTATAGGTAGTATCGCATGGGATGAAGCCAAAATATATCGGGAGGATAGGGGTTTTCGGACCGGGTGTTTCTGGCAGAATAGTAAGTGGGTATACTGTGAGACCCATTGACCTGGTCCGAAGAGGTAATCGATCTGCAGTTCATCAAAAAAAGATTTCCGGTTCA
>JAPKXR010000162.1 GCA_026394715.1 Methanomicrobiales archaeon
AGCCCCGGTAACCCTGAAAAGCCTGCCCGTGATGGCAGGGGATATCGGTTCCTGGGACCAGGTGCCGGTTACATTACAGGGTGTCGTTCGCCAGGATGCATCGCCGGGCTTTTATGCGGTCCTCCTCGATACGACCTACAATTACGTGTATGCAATACCCATGACCGGGGCAGATTTTACCACGATCACCCCGCTCTACCATCAGAAAGTGCAGGTCCTTCCCGTTTCACTCCGCGTCCTCGGGGAGATCCGCCCGGCGGTGATCAACGACAAATCGGAGAATATGGTGCCCGGTACACAGGGGTACATCACGGCAGATATCAGGAATATCGGCCATGCGACCGGAAGTGAGGTCATGTTCAGTATTGTTCCATCCGATAACGTCACGTTCCAGGTCGTGGATGGGAACATGTTCCTCGGGAGGTTCGGCCCCGGGGATGTCGCACCGGTACGGGCGAGGATCGCCGTACAGGACCATACCGCTGCCGGTTCTTACCCTGCCACCCTGGAAGGCCAGTACCGTGATGCCGACGGAGTGATCCGGTCAACCCCGCCGGTCCCTATTGGTATCACCGTTTCAAAGGGTGCAGTTATCGAATCGGTGACGAAAAACATTACCATCGGGCCCGGCGAAACAGAGACGATAACCGTTACCTACAAAAACAGCGGCGACACCCCGGCAGTGAATGCAGAGGCCCGGATTATCGGGAACCAGGTGCTTGTACCGAAGTCGGATACCGCATCACTCGGTCTTTTCCTTCCCGGTGAAACAAAAGACGTGCAATTCGTCATTTCCACTAAGGAATCTGCCATTCCGGGAAAACAGTATGTCATCAATACCGAAGTAAAATACCGGGACCGACTTGGTGCCCTGATGTTGTCGGACCAGATGAGTTTCGGGGCCGATATACAGTCCCCTACCGGTACCAGTGCGATAACACAGAACCCTGTTGTCCTGGTTATTATTGTTGGGGCTATTGCAATCGTCGCTTATGTCGCCTGGAAAATACGGCGAAAGCATGGGTAGGGAACGCCTTTATGCGAATAAAGGATACAGGGGGGAAAAAAACATTTTCCCTGGGTTCATTGAACACATGGATTCTTTCATTACGCAGGGGATCTCCTTGTACTGAGACCCCCCATAAGTGCCAGGATGGCAGGCATGACGAAGATCGCGCCAACCAGTGAGAAGAGGACAACGATCACCGTGGCGAGCCCGAACCCGGAAATGATCGGGAACGATGAGAGCATAAGTGCCGAGAAACCGGCTGCGGTTACAAGCCCTGATACCGTAACGGCAGTTCCGATCTTCCGTACTGACAGTTGGATTGACCCGATCCGGTCCCCCGACTTCCGGTACTCTTCCATGTACCGCTCCATGATGAGGATGGTGTATTCAGACCCCACGCCGATGGTCATGGAACCAAGGACGGCCGTCAGGATACTGTACTCCTGCCCGAGTGCGACCATCGCGAGCGGGTTCCACCCGATTACGCAGATGATCGGCACGAGCGGTGTCAGTGCTACACCTTTCCGGTAGACGAGCAACAGGAAGACAAATATCAGGACAAACCCGAGGAACGTCATCTTGTCCTTGTTTTCGATTATCTGTTCGGTGAGGATGGTATAGAGGGTGAAATCACCGGTCGGGGTGACCTCTGCACCGGGCGGAGGTTCGAGCCAGGCGATCTCCTGCACGACATTATCCGAGAACGCACACTGTTCGTTGATCCCCATCGATATCGTGTTGATCGTGATCACTGACGTCGTATCATCGAGCTGGTAAAGGGCGAGCTGGCCAGGGGGGATGGTCCCGAGGACCCGGTCGAGATCTGCCTGGTTGACGGGGAGCACCCCGTTGTTGTATGACCTGACCAGGGCGGACATGCTGTCGATACTGGAGACCTGGTTGTAGTTCGTGACCAGGTCGGTACCCAGCCGGTCTGTCCACCAGATACCGTCCACGGTCTTTGAATCAATCCCCCGGATGTAGAGCGGGAGAGGGGTCAGGGACCCGGCCACCGACTGGACTTCGTCGGCGACCACCATTGCAGGCAGGTCGGGGGGTGCCATGGTATTTTCAGAGGCATCGACCGGGATCCCCCTGTCCACGATGAGGCCGACGGACGCGATGATGATCGCGACCAGGATGATCGGCGCTGCGATTCTCACCACGCGGGAGGCAATCCACGTGAGCCCCACATCGTACACGCTCATAATAAGGTCCGCGATGCCTTTCCCGGGCGGTTTTGGTTCATACTTCAGCAAGTGGGCAAACGCCCCGAAACCGAACAGGGAGGTCAGGTAACAGCAGATAATCCCGAGAATGGAGACCAGGGCAAACGTCCGGATCATCGGGATCGGGGTGATAAACATCGCGAAGAATCCCAGTGACGTAGCCACGAGCGCGACGAGCACCGAGGGCCCGGTCTTCGTGATAGTCTCAGTGAGGGCGACCGCCCTGTCACCGCTCAGCCTGCATTCATCGTCGAACCGCGAGTGGAACTGGACGGCGTAATCGATACCAAGCCCTAGCAGAATAGGGAATGCTACGAGTGCCCCGTCGTTTGCCGGGATCCCTAAAAGGCCCATGATCCCGAACGTGTAAAAAAGGCCGAAGATCAACAGGACTACCGGGAGGATCCAGAACCGTATCTTCGACCAGAGGAGATACTTGACGATGAGCATGAGCGCGATGGACCCGATGATCAGGATACTAAAATTCGTGACCATGGCGTCCTCCAGCTGGATGTTGAGCGGGGTGTTCCCGGTCACTTCAATTGCCACTCCCGGGGGGAGAGTGGCCTCCCTGATCGCGGTCTCGACAAACGGTTCGATCTCCTGCGATGCATCGGTGGACACCCCCTGGTCGATAAGGACATACGCAAGCGCAGTCTGCCTGTCAGGGACGAACTCCTGCCGGGTCTCCGCCGGCAGGCTGTCAATAATCGCCTGGACCTGGGCACTGGTGCCCGGGATGTTTCCCCCGTTGTTTGCTGCAACGACATCCGCAATAGAAAGGGTGGAGCTGACGCGGTTGATCCGCCCTATTTGTTTTTCAAGGATGAGGAGGTCGTTTAGGAGTTCAGGGTCATTCGGGCTTGTTCCCTTGATGAGAAGGATGTAGGTATCCTGGCCATAGCGGTTGTTATACAGGTTATAGATAACTCCATCGGGAGATTGCTTGTCCATGTACTCGTCGGACATTGTCTGGGACGGGATCGCCGTCATAAAGAACATGGCAATGACGGCAAGAACGCACATCACGGACAGTATCGCCTTCGGGTAACGGTTCACGATTCCCGCAACAACGCTAAATGGGTCCTCAAGCTTCATGCCAGGTGATCCTCACACACAGTTTTACGTCTGGAAACCGCTTTAATATTTGTTCTCATTTGTCCGGGTGGCAGTCCAGCCATTAGAATACAAACGTGTGAACCGCGGTCAGCCAGGTATGCGATAGAGGTTATTTGCACGTTTGAGTTGACGCATTGCGGAATATCGGGAGGATAAAAAATGGTTTGCTGGTACTGACCAGACTATTGCACGACAACGGTGATTGTATAGGTTGGCTCATTGCCTGATGTGGGCATCCACCCTTGTTTGTATATTCCGGAAAATTCCATGGTCCCGGTCCCTGACAGTTTCAGCAACCAGGTCGCCGTGCCGCCTGCACCAGGTACCCCGGGATTCGAAGATGTGAACGATTTATCAAGCACTTCGATTCCCGGTGTAGTCGTGATATACCATCCAAACCCTGTGGAACTGTTTTCCGGCAGGCGGACCTGCACAACAGCATTTTGAGGAAGATAGAAGGTGTCCCCGTTATTGCTTTCATTATACACATGGCCCGGCTTTGGTGTTTTTTCCAAGCTCGCATAGAGATATTTCTTATCACCGGGCTTGATCATCACGTTGGCTGAATATTTTAGGTACCCTGCCTTTTTGATCGTCACCGTATGACTACCGGAAGTCACGAGGTTTAACAGTGCCGGGCTTGTGGCCACGATATTTCCGTCAAGGGATACGGCTCCACCCTGTGGGTTGGAATTTACCTGTACCGAACCGGAATCTGATTTCAGGTTTGCTTTTACGTACGCGGTCCGCCCGCCACTGACCGTCACCGTTGACTCCCCGTTAAGGTAGCCGCTCTTTTCAACCCTGACCTGGTGCACACCTGACGGGATATCCGGAATTACTACATCCGTGGTCCCCCGGCTTACATTGTCGATGAAAACCGTTCCACCCGCGGGTGATGATTGCACCGAGATAATTCCGGTGAGAGGTTTTAAGGCGGCATTCACGTAACCTTTCAGCCCGGGTTTTACCGTCAGGTTTCCTGCCCAGTCCGCATAGCCGGGTTTAGCTATCAGCACGATGTGGGGCCCAGGCACTATTCCGGTGACGGTGACCGGGGTATTCCCATTCGCCGGCACTCCATCAACGGATACAGACGCCCCCTGGGGGAATGATATTACCTGGATTAAGCCGGGTTTTTGGGACAGCCCCGGGCTCATAATCACAGGGGATCCATCCCCTGCCTGGTCGGCATACACGATGCCAGTCAATGCAATGACGATTCCGATTAGTAAGAGTGCAGTAACGCCTGATTTAAGGTGCTTCAAATCAATACCTCCAATTCGAAAGAGGAATCCAATAACCCCCCTTATGAAATGATTCAAAGCGGGACAGTGATAAAACTTCCCTTTTTCCGCCTGTTATGATGCTCACCTGCCCGCCGTTAACATAGGACATACAATCCGGGAGGGGCCAAAAAACATTTAAAAAAAAATATTCCCCGGAATCATACGACGTCCGCATGTGACAATCGTGTCCGTTCACCGTCAGGCGTATATGATATCCGGACTCATATGCAAAATGAGAATTAAATAACGTGCAGGAGAAGGTAGTAGGATGAAAAAAGATCTGCTCATGTGGGATGAAACGCTCTTCCGGGACCCGGAGGTCTTAGAGATCGATTATGTACCAGAGCAGTTTAATTACCGTGAGGACCAGATCAAAGAACTTGCCTACCAGATCAGGCCCGCAATCCGGGGTGGCCGGCCGCTTAACACGGTCTGCCGCGGACTCCCCGGGACGGGGAAGACGACCTGCGTAAAGAAACTCTTTGAAGAAATTACAAACACGACGAAAAAAGTCCTGCCGGTCCATATCAACTGCCAGATCGATAATACAAAATTTGCAATTTTTGCCCAGATCTATCGGAAAATTACCGGTCACCTGCCGCCACCTTCCGGGACCTCCTTCAAGACAATTTTTGATTCAATTGCACGAATTATCATGAGTGATAACGTTGTCCTTCTCGTCTGCCTGGACGATGCAAACTACCTCATGCATGAGAACGAGATTAATAATGTCCTCTACCCGTTACTCCGTTCATACGAGTCCTTTGAAGGCACAAGGATAGGTGTAATCCTGATCATATCCGATATGGCCGTCAACCTCTCAAAGTCTATCGACGCCCGCGTATCGTCCGTGCTCTGCCCGACTGATATCTATTTCCCACCATATTCCGAAGAAGAAATCCACACCATCATCAACGAGAGAGTGATGCAGGGGCTCTACCCGGGTGCCATCAGTGCCGGAATGGTGGACCTGGTTGTCAGCCAGACACTGGAAAGCGGTGACTTAAGGGTCGGGATAGACCTCCTGAAGCGGGCGGCACTCAGTGCCGAGCGGAAAGCGAGGCGCACAATAGAACGCGAGGATATATGCGGTGCCTACCTGGTGTCCCAGTACCTTCACCTCTCATTTTCATTAAAATCCTTAAAGACTGAGGAGCGGGAAATCATAAAACTACTCGCAGAACATGCAAAAGACAAAAAAGACATGAGCGCAGGGGAGGTTTATAAAACAGTCAAGGAAGATACCGGGATCGGTTACACCAGGTTCTACGAGATGGTGAAAAAATTTGACCTGATGAGGCTGGTTGACCTCGAGTACCGCAGCGGTGCCGTGGAAAAAGGAAGGACCCGCGTGATCAGCCTCCGCTATGATCCGGTAAAAATGATAGAATACCTTTCCTGAAGCCAGATCATTTTAACAAATCTTATCTATTACGCAATCATTTTTTAGAGTACAGGGGGACTTCACGTGCTCAGTGTGAACGAATTTGCGCTCGAAATTTTTGATTATTTAGCGGATGAACCAGAACAATATAATGTTGTGTACCATGAACTCGACAATGGTGCGAGGATTGTAGACTGCGGGGTCAATACTCGCGGTGGATACGCCGCAGGTCGTGCATTTACCGAGATCTGCATGGGCGGTCTTGGCGAGGTCAATTTCCGGATGGGGAAAGTCAATGAATTCCCCGTCCCGTTTATTGATGTTTTCACAGATTTCCCCTCGATTGCATGCCTCGGGTCTCAAAAAGCAGGGTGGACCATCAAGCACAACAACTACTTTGCCATGGGCAGTGGTCCGGCGCGGGCCCTTGCATTAAAACCCAAGCATA
>JAPKXR010000058.1 GCA_026394715.1 Methanomicrobiales archaeon
GTGAGCAGCGTCGCAACAAAACAGAATGCCGTTACGGTTACCCGCGAGCCCGTGGTCCTTATGGTCGCGAAATTTGCTGCATCACCGGTTACCGGGATGGCACCATTGAAGGTTACCTTCACGGATCAGTCGTCGGGAGGCCCTGTATTCTTAAATTATGATTTCGGGGATGGAATGAATGCCACCGGTAAAAACCCGGTCCACACCTACCGGTTCCCCGGGGTGTACGATGTGACCCTGTCCGTTTTTAAACCCGACAGCAACAGCGGTTCGGTACTCAGTAGTGTATCGGTTCAACGGAACCTGGTCGTTGTCAGGGGAACATAAATCCTGCCTCGTCCTTTTTCCCATAGGGCGACGTTCGCCTCTCATCGTTTGTTATTCTTTCCAGGTTACCCGGGTCGTCGGATACAGGGGAGACCGGTCCCCGGTGAACAAGGCAGGGGAACGGAGGGACCGGAATGGAAATACCGTTACTTTTTCTCAAAGGCCTCCCCGGGATTGTTGCCCTGTCTCCCGGGGCACCCACAAACTACAACGGGACCGGGTGTATCACGGGGGGTCCATTGTCAACGGTGACGATATTCCATCCGGGCCGTTCTCCTGGTCGCGAAATTCGCGGGGCTGGTTCCGGGAAAAAGGAGGTCCGGTATGCCCGGCGGTCCAACGGTATTGATGCGAAAAAAAGGTCCGGCTAATTGCCAGGCAGCAATGGGAAACGGTACAGGTGGCCAGGGATCCGGGAACCCCTGATATTTTTCCTCCACTTCAGCACAGCGTCCCGTTCGTTTCTATTGAGCCGTTCTTTTAATCAATGGCCTTTGCCTGTACGAATGTTTCCCTGGTATCCCCGTAAATTATAGGTAAACAGGGTATAAATTCCTGTATAACTGCTCTATACCAACTATTTACATCTTGCAGACAGATATTGACTACATTTCCCCTGGTGTTCATCATGAGTCCGTATTCCCACCATACCACGCATTTTTCAGCCCCGGCCCTGGCCGAAATCAGGGAGAAGGGGTATATGCCGGTGGACATGCACATCCATACCCATCACTCTGATGCGGCTATCAGGGTCCCTTCGCTCCTGACCCGTGCAAAACATCTTGGTACCGGGGTTGCCATCACCGACCATAACGAGGTCCAGGGTGCAGTCGAGGCATGTGAGCACCCGCAGGGTGTCCTTGTCATCCCGGGAATCGAGCTCAGTGCACGTGAAGGCCCTCATATCCTCCTGTATTTTTATTCGGCTGACGAACTGGCGGACTATTTTAACACCCATATCAGGGGAACACTCCGGAAAAGCCAGTACATGGCTCTCCAGTTATCGGTTGAGAAGATCCTCAAATCGGCGGAGGACTATCACTGTCTGAAGGTCGCGGCCCACCCGTTCGGGTATTTTGGCATCAACCGGGGTATCCTGAAATGTATCGATAATAAGACTCTCCCTGCCGGGACTATCGACCACCTTGACGGTATCGAGGTGATATGCGGGGGGATGAACCGTGACACCAATGAAAAAGCCGCAAGGTACGCAGGAGAACACAATTTTCCGATTACCGGAGGTTCCGATGCCCATGTGCTCCCCTCAGTTGGGAGTGTCGTTACGTGTGTGAAAGCAGAAACCGTTGAGGGGTTCCTTAACGGTATTCTCAAAAAGGAGAGCCTCGTCATCGGGTCGACGGTAAGCCCCCTCAACAAGGGGATGACGGCAGGTGTCATCGCCTGGAACTATATCCCCTTCACGGTATCCTCCCTGCAGGTCCATTATGAACAGAATCTTCCCCGGTTGATGCAGTACCTGAAGGGCCTGGTTAAATAACCCGGGATGTTACCGGGTTAAAAAAACGGGGGTCCCCCGGGTCACAGGATCGGGGAGAAGAGACGGGATACAGAAGACCGGACCTTGAAATACCCTGACCTGCCTGCATACCATTCAGGCGTCAGCTCGGTACAGTATGCAAGGTCATCAAGATAGGCCTGCTTGAATTCCTCTGCTATTTTTTCATCGTAAATAATCGCGTTCGTCTCGAAATTGAGCTTAAAACTCCGCACATCCCAGTTTGCACTACCGACCGATGACACGGTACCATCGATCACGATAGTCTTGGCATGGAGGAACCCGTTATCGTAGGTATATGCTTTTACCCCTGAGTCCAGCAATTGTTCCACGTACGAGTGGCTGGCCCAGTACACGAACATATGGTCTGGCTGGCATGGGATCATCACCCGCACGTCAATTCCGGACAAGGCTGCGATACGAAGTGCATCGGTAATACTTTCATCGGGGATGAAGTACGGAGACTGGATGTATATGGTTTCCACGGCGGAATTGATCATCTTTAAGTAGGATTCTTTGACCGGGTTCCACCGGGTGTCAGGTCCCCCGGAGACAACCTGGATTGGGATTGCGGGAGGAAGTGCGCTTTGATGAAAATAACGGTCATCGACTGAGATCTTGTCAACGGATGCATAATTCCAGTCGAGAAAGAACCGTATCTGGGCAACAAGTGCGCCCGACCCCTTGATCCGTACTGCCGCATCCCGCCAGTACCCCCAGCGTTTGTCCAGCCCGAGATAATCATCACCGATATTAAATCCACCAATAAATGCAGTTTCGCCATCTATCACGGCAATTTTCCGGTGGTTCCGGTAGTTTACCCGGTAGTTGAAATAAGAGACCAGGGACGGGAAAAAGACCGCATGCCTCCCCCCGGCCGCATTGAAATTATCGTAAAAATGTTTTGGCAGGCCCCCGCTCCCGACCCCGTCCACGAGCAGGCGTACTTCCACTCCTTCCCGCGCTTTTTTCGTTAACGCGTTCATGATCTCCCGGCCGAGCCCGTCGTCCTTGAGAATGAAGTACTCCATGTGCACGTGATCACGGGCACCATTAATTGCTTCAACCAGGTCAGCGAACTTGGCTTTTCCATCAGTATAGGCTTTAATCTGGTTATTGACTGTAATAATTGCCTGGTTATTCCGGAGCAGCAGCAGGGCCATCCGGTGAATTGCACCGGACCACCGGTCGGTGGTGATATCTCCTTTTATTTTCACCTCTTCAACCTGGGATTCAATAAGCCTGAGTAATTCGTGATCCATCCCGGACTTTATCGCGAACATCTTTTCTTTCCGGTAATACTGCCCGAAGATCAGAAATAAGAAAAATCCGATAAAGGGAAGCAGGAACAGCACGACAAGCCATGAAATGGCTGAAATTGGGTTTTTTCTCTGGATAAATACAACCGTGATGGCAAAAAAAATGTTTGCGATAATAAGTATCGGCAACAGAAGGTGGTATATCTGCATCAGGACTTCGAAGATCATCTGGCAACCTCATAACCGTGGAATACGGGATCATGTTTTTAGAAACAGCTGATTATCAGAACCTGTGCATATAACCTCTTCGTTTTTTATTAGGCCAAAGTCCTGCCGCGTAATTTGTAACCGGGATCATACGGTAAAGACGGGCATTCCGGGCGGCAGGAAAAAAATTCAAAAATCCCCGTGTCTCATTCCATCCATTTTGTTACCATGTCCGCAGGGGGACGGATTGACGGTGGTAACTCCTCCTGGTAATACCCGACTGCACACCCGTTCAGTTCGAAGACATCCGGTGGGATACCAAGGAGCCGGCAGAACTCAGGGTCTGTCCCCATCTGCCCCGTCACCGAGACCAGCTGGAACCCGAGGTTTAAGGAGGTTGCCTTCAGCCACATGTTTTCCAGGCAGTGGGCAAGCGACTGCTGCTCCACCGGGGGGAATCCTTTGCGTTCGGCAACCACGATGTAATACGGGGCCGTCCCTACCCCGGGTACTACCCCCGCCTTCCGGATTATCTCCAGGCGCCGGGCAAATGGTTCAGCTTTTGACTGGAATGCCGGGTTCTGCTTCATCTGCGTTTCAAGACCATCTGCCATGATGTGGATTTTCTGCATCAGGAGACCCCCGGCGATCACAAGGCCGCGGCTGCCTCGTGGAAAGACAAAGAACTGCCTGAAATACTCATTACCCTTTCCACCAATCGCTGCAGCGGCAAAGGGCGCAGCAAGACCCGCCTGGATGATCATACTAATCTGAACTTCCGGGGGGACCTCCGGCCTGAACATCCGGTATGTCCGGCGGCCGCGGATAATCTCATCGAGTACCATTCCGGAGGAGTCGTTGAACATGCACATAGTTTTTGTTCTGGAATTCATGGGTGATGAAGGTGCTTATTATGGACATTGGGATCCGGGGAAACCCGGGAGTCGTGGAAAGCCAGGGTATTTAATGGTGATATTTGCTGGCAATCTGGAAATGGAATAAGGGGTGGGCCGATTTTGTTACCCTGCACAATCGTTTTTTACGATAGGATTATACGGTACATTATCTGATATTTCAGGTATGAAATTTTCAATCCTGGCAATAAGCCTTGTACTTACTGTTGCTTTCGTATTAGCTGCAGGATGTACCC
>JAPKXR010000366.1 GCA_026394715.1 Methanomicrobiales archaeon
CACTATCTCAAATCTTGGGGGCAAAACACTCAAAAATTGTGATATCTGCTCATGTTTTATCGCATATATAATTTGATTCTCTGAATAAATTGGAATGTTCGGATAATAATTATTATTCGAGTTAATCTTCCTGCATACATGCGAACCCTGATTATCAGTAAAACTATAATTTTCGCTTATGGCAGATATCGTTGATGTCATTTTTTAGATCTCTTATTTTTGAATTACTAATGTTTTATTTATCTTTATGAGTGGTTGAATACTAGCCGTATATACGGGTTCCCCATTTGGGTCTAATGTAGCAGTTCGCATAACTTGCGCAATAACTGGTTTTATTGTTATCGTTGTACCGTCATCCGCCTGATATTCATTCCATATTTCAGTTTTAACTTCAAATCCTACATCATCGTCAGCAGAAAGAGCCTTCTTATTTATCGTCTCTCCATAAGGAATAACTCCCATAACATTGGTTGCCAGAAACCCCATTGTTGGAATACCTTTGGAATCTACACCATCGTTAAACAACCGTACTAAAATAATTTTAACTTTTAAAATTGCCCCGTCTTTTAAAGAATAGTAACACCAATTTTCCTTTATTACATCGAAATTTAATTCCACTCTTGACATTATTTATATATCAAAACCTGATGTTTTAAAAGGTTTGTTCTTATTGTACCATCAACCCGTCACAGTCATTCACCCAAAAATCCCCATAAACTCAGATAAATTTCACAGATAAATTGACCGTGCACACAATCGACTGGAATTATCTCCTTCATTCCCAATCCACCAATCCTCAACAACTCAAATTCTCCCGTTGCACAGCCACCCCCCTTCCACTTTACCCCGATCAATCGCTCTATTAGGGTACAGCACAGACTTAATTCCCACTGTTTACAATGAAGAAAATCATCATAAAAGGGGCCCGGCAGCACAACCTCAAAAATATCACGGTCGAGCTCCCACGCGATAAACTAATCGTCATTACCGGTCTTTCCGGGTCCGGCAAGTCCACGCTGGCATTCGATACCATCTACGCCGAAGGGCAGCGGCGATACGTCGAATCGCTTTCCGCGTACGCCCGCCAGTTCCTCGGTTTAATGCAGAAACCGGATGTTGATGCAATTGAAGGGCTCTCTCCTGCAATCTCGATTGAACAGAAGACTACATCGAAGAACCCACGAAGTACCGTTGGAACTGTTACAGAGATTTACGATTACCTCCGGCTTCTCTTTGCGCGGATTGGTGTCCCTTATTGCCCTGTCCATAATATCCGGATTGAGGCACAGTCGCCGGTCCGTATTGCCGAAAGTATTGCGGAAGAATACCCCGGGCAGGTAACAATCCTTTCACCCATTATCCGGCAGAAAAAAGGCACCTACCTGCAGGTAATCAAAGACTTGAATAAAGAGGGATACGCCCGGGTGCGGATCAATGGGGAAATCCACCGGACGGATGAAGAAGTCCCCCTTGAACGGTATAAGAAGCACGACATCGACGTAGTCATTGACCGGCTCGATTCAGCAGACCGCTCACGTCTCGCGGAAGCCTGCGAAAATGCGCTGAAAAAATCCGAAGGGCTGGTTATTGCATCCGATGGTGAAAACCGGGAGACCACGTATTCGGCAAACATGGCCTGCCCCGAATGTGGCATTACGTTCGAGGAGCTGCAGCCGCGGATGTTCTC
>JAPKXR010000059.1 GCA_026394715.1 Methanomicrobiales archaeon
GGTCAGGTCAGGTCAGGTCAGGTCAGGTCAGGTCAGGTCAGGTCAGGTCAGGTCAGGTCAGTCGGGACATTCTCTTTTTAATAGAAAATATTGCACCGCACAGCACTCCGGAATTGGTATGCAGGTCCATCAATCTGGATAGGAACGGTGCATGATGGCTGCGGGAAAGAAGGAGCCGGAAGAGAAGAACACAAACACCCCGGGCATCGAACGTTCTTTGAGGGAGGATGTCGAGGATCAACTCGCACGCTCCCCTAAACACTCTCCCGACCTCGCAGGGCAGACACCGGAACAACTTATCCACGAGCTCCAGGTACACCAAATCGAACTTGAGACACAGGCAGAAGAACTTAGAAGGGTCCACCTCGAACTCACAGAGGCTCGGGATAAGTACCTTGACCTGTACGAGTTTGCCCCGGTTGGCTATCTCACGCTGACCTATGATGCACTTATATCTGAGGTAAACCTTTCCGGTGCAACCCTCCTTGGAACCGATCGCAACAAACTCAAACGGGCACGTTTCAGGAAGTTCATCGCTCCACAGGACCTTGAAGCATGGGACCGGTATTTCAAGATTGTGCTGAACCAGAACGACCAACAGACCTGCACCCTCACCCTCAAACGGGATGACGGTGTTACCTGCCCGGCACGACTGGAAAGCGTCCGGCTCACCGGCATGAATACTATTACGACAACGGTCCGGGTGGCAATCAGTGATATTAGTGATATAAGATTGGCGGAAGAAGCACTCGCTTCAGCGAATAAAAAACTCAATCTGCTATCCAGTGTCACCCGGCACGACATCAACAACCAGCTGATGTCAGCCAATGGATTTCTTGAGTTATTACACAGAAAAGTCACTGATCCAACACTTGAGGACTATTTCACCCGTATAATAAAGGCAAACTCCCGCATCTCTGCAATTATACAGTTCTCCAGGGAATACGAGCAGATCGGCATCAAAGCTCCGGTGTGGCTGGATACCCGCACACTCGTGGACACTGCGGCAAAGCAGGCCCCGCTTGGAAAGGTCATCGTTAAAAATGATCTGCCAGAAAGAGCAGAAATGTTCGTCGACCCCCTTATCGAAAAGATGTTTTACAACCTGATTGATAACGCAGTCCGTCATGGAGGAAAGATCAGAACAATCAGGTTCTCTGTAGAGGAATCGGGAGATGATCATCTTATCGTATGCGAGGACGATGGTGATGGTATCGTTGCTGTGGAAAAGGAGAAGATCTTTGAACGCGGGTTCGGGAAGAACACCGGGCTCGGATTAGCCTTATCAAGGGAAATCCTCGATATTACTGGCATCACAATCAAAGAGACCGGCGAGCCAGGCAAAGGAGCACGGTTCGAGATGATGGTGCCGAAAGGGGCGTGGCGAATGAATCGAGTGGTTGGGGTGTAACATGGCAAAAGACGGCAGGAGAACTAATACAATGCAGGTACCAGAGATCGGAGCATCGGGCTGCACGGCATACTGGCAGACAGGGAATGCAAATCATTTCCCGGGAATCGTGCAGCAGATAGTGGATGGAGTGAACCCATGAAAAAAACAAAGAAATCCGTTACGATCGACAGCGTCATACCGGAACCGGGCGATCCCACCACGCCCACCACCAGCGAACCAGGCTTCCCGATCGTCGGGATCGGTGCATCAGCCGGTGGGCTTGAAGCGTTTGAACTCTTTTTCAAGACGATGCCAACCAATAGCGGGATGGCATTTGTGCTTATCCCCCACCTCGACCCTGGCCATGCAAGCCTGCTTTCCGAGATCCTCCAGCGGAACACCACGATGCCGGTCCACGAGGCGAAAAACCAGACAATAACCCAGGCCAACCACGTCTATATCATCCCGCCGAACAAGGACATGGCGATCTTCCATGGCACGCTCCACCTGAGCGCCCCGGAACAGGCACGGGGCCTGCGACTCCCCATCGACTCCTTCTTCCGGTCTCTAGCCGAGGACCAGGGCGAACGGGCGATATGCGTGATCCTCTCGGGGAGCGGGTCGGATGGCACGCTCGGGCTCCGGGCAGTCCATGGGGCAGGCGGGGTATCGTTCGTGCAGGAACCGGCAACCGCCAAGTATGACGGCATGCCCACCAGTGCCGTCCAGAGCGGTCTTGCCACCTACGTGCTGCCGGTGGAAAAGATACCCGAACAACTGGTCGCGTACGTAAAAACCATCAAAAATATCGGGGTCCCCCCACAACTACCTGCCCCCGCCGCAACCAGTGCCATGACCAGGATCATGATGCTGCTCAGGTCAAGGACAGGCAACGACTTTTCCAAGTACAAGAAGAGCACGATCACACGCCGTATAGAACGGCGGATGGTGGTGCACAGCCTGAGTAATATGGAGGCCTATGCCCGGTACCTGCAGGAGAACCCTGCCGAGGTCCAGGTCCTCTTCAAGGAACTGCTCATCAACGTAACCAGCTTCTTCCGGGACAAGGAAGCGTTTGAAGCCCTTTCCAAAACGGTCTTGCCCCGGATATTTGAAGGGAAACCTGAGAACTATATCTTCCGGGCCTGGGTGCCGGGGTGCGCTTCCGGTGAAGAGGCCTACTCCATCGCCATGCTCTTTTCAGAGTACATGGACGAGATCAAACAGGAGTTCAAGCTCCAGATCTACGCGACTGATATTGATGACGATGCCATCGCAACTGCACGGGCAGGCACGTACCCGGCAAACATCGCCATTGATGTCTCGCCCGAACGGCTGCGCCGGTTCTTTACCAAAGGGGAGGACGGCTTCCGGATAAAGAAAGAGATCCGGGAGATGGTTGTCTTTGCCATCCAGAACGTGATTACCGACCCGCCGTTTACGAAAATGGACCTGATCAGCTGCCGGAACGTGCTGATCTACCTCGAAGCCGAGCTCCAGAACCGTGTCATCCCGGCGTTTCATTACTCCCTCCGGCAGGGAGGGGTGCTCTTCTTAAGCCCGTCAGAAGGCATCGGGAATTTCACCGACCTCTTCACACCCCTCGATAAAAAATGGAAGATCTACACCGCCAGACCTTCACTTGATTCTGCCCGGACCCTTGTGGCACAGCGCTTCGCGTGGACCAGTGATAAGCCCGAACGGTTACCGGGCGAGCTTGCCGGCACGAGGGATAAGACCAACTTTGCCGAGCTCACCAGACGCGTGCTCCTCCAGTCCTATGCACCCCCGTCGGTCATCACGGATGATAAGGGGAACATCGTCTACGTGCATGGCGATACCGGGAAGTACCTGCAGCCGGCTCCGGGGCAGGCAAGCCTGAACGTGATAGATATGGCACGCGAAGGGCTCCAACTCGACCTCCGGTCTGCTATCCTGGCAGCCACCTTGCAAAAGAAACCGGTAACGGTGAAAGACCTGCCGGTGAGGACGAACGGCGGTATTCATGGTGTTGACCTGGCAGTAAGGCCGCTTGCCGACCCGGAGGCAACACGGGAGCTGCTGCTCGTCAGTTTCCAGGACACCGAGCTCCAGCCACCTGAAAAAAGCACCACGAAGAAACGCAGTACCGCAAAAGGGGTATCAAAACGCGTTGAAGAACTCGAGCAGGACCTCGCGTACACGAAAGAGAACCTGCAGGCGACGATCGAGGAGATGCAGGCGGCAAACGAGGAGCTCAAGTCCACGAACGAGGAACTCCAGTCAACGAACGAAGAGCTACAGTCCACAAATGAAGAGCTCGAAACGTCAAAAGAGGAACTCCAGTCGGTCAATGAAGAGATCGTGACGGTGAACTCGGAACTGCAGGCAAAGATCGAGCAGCTCACGGACACCCAGAACGACATGAAGAACCTCCTTGAGAACGTCAATGTCGGGACGATATTTTTAGACGAACGCCTTGCAATCAAGCGGTTCACTCGCGATGCGGTAAAGGTGTACCGGCTCGCTGCATCAGATACGGGGCGCCCACTTGCCGATATCAGGTCAAATATCCCGGACGACGACCTGATCCCTGATGCCCAGGGAGTGCTGGACACACTTGTCCCGCGTGAGAAGCAGGTACGGACAAGTGGCAATGAATGGTACCAGGTCCGCATCATTCCGTACCGCACCTATGAGAACGTGATCGATGGCGTGGTGATGACGTTCTCCGATATCACCACACTCAAAGCGGTCGAGGCCGAGGCCCGGTCTTCCCGCGACTATGCGCAAAGCATCGTGGACACGGTCAGGGAACCGCTGGTTGTCCTGAACTGGACGTTTGAGGTCGTCTCTGCCAGCCGGGCGTTCTACGAGATGTTCGGTGTTACGAAGAAAGAGACCATGGGAAAGGTGCTCTACGAGCTCGGTAACAACCAGTGGGACATCCCCCGGCTCCACGAGCTGCTGGAGACGGTGCTCCCGAAGGACAAGAGTTTTGAGAATTTCGAAGTCGGGCATGATTTCCCCGGTATCGGGCAAAGAAAGATGTTGTTAAACGCCCGCCGGGTTTCCGGCGAAGCTGGCACGACGCAACTCATTCTTCTTGCTATCGAGGATGTCACGCACGCAGTCAAATCCGGGAAAAGATAATAAGAGCAGGTAACAGGTACAGGAAAAGGAAATAATATGGCCGCAGGGAAGAAACGGGCGAAAAAGAGCGGAAAAGGTATCTCTCCGGCAGCACATGATACCGGACCTTCTTCTCCTGCTCCCTCTTTACTGGGGGATCTCCAGGCTCTTATTGAGTCAGCCCGCACCAGGGTAGCAGTTGGAGTGAACGCAGAGATGGTAATGCTCTATTGGGATATCGGAGAGCGCATTCATACAGAGATCCTTGGCGATAGACGCGCTGCGTATGGCAAACAGGTGGTCAATACCGTATCAGATCAACTGACCATGCAGTACGGTCGTGGATTTACGAGAGCAAACCTGTTTCATATGCTCCATTTTGTCGAAACATTCCCTGAACGGAAGATTGTCTACTCACTGAGTAGACAATTGAGCTGGACTCATTTTCGGAACATTATCTACATCGAAGACTCCCTCGCACGGGAATTCTACACTGAGATGTGCCGGCTCGAATTATGGAGTGTCCGGACGTTACAGGCAAAGATCCAGGGAATGTTATTTGAGCGTACTGCCCTTTCAAAGAAACCGGAAGAACTGGCACGAAAGGAACTTGCAGCCCTCCGTGATGAAGACCGGGTGACCCCGGACCTCGTCTTCAGGAGCCCGTACTTCTTAGAATTTCTCGGGTTGTCCGATACGGTATCAGAAAAAGACCTGGAGAACTCCATCCTCCGGGAGCTGGAGCGGTTTATTCTCGAACTTGGCACTGATTTCTCGTTTGTCGCACGGCAAAAGCGGATCACTGTCGATACCGTGGATTACTATATCGATCTTCTCTTCTATCACCGGAAACTTCGCAGGCTGGTGGCAATTGACCTCAAGTTGGGGAAGTTTAAGGCAGCGGATAAGGGACAGGTAGAACTCTACCTGCGCTGGCTGGACAAGTACGACCGTCAGCCGGGTGAAGAAGCGCCAATCGGGCTTGTCCTCTGCGCAGGGTCATCGGTTGAGCACGTCGAACTCCTCGAACTCGAAGCGAGCAGCATCCGCGTAGCCGAGTACCTCACGGAACTCCCGCCCCGGGAAGTGCTCGTGCAGAAACTTAAAAGCTCGGTAGCGATTGCAAGGGAGCGGCTCGCTGCTCGAACAATGGAAAAGGAAGAGAACATGCAGAAAGGCGATAGGCATGTGACAGGGAACGGTGCATAATGGCCGCAGGGGAGAAAAAACCGGAAGAGCAGGATTCGGATATCACGGGTAGCGAACGCTCGTTGCGGGCTGCTGCTGGGAAACATCTTGCACGTTCCCCGAAAGATTCTCCCGACCTTACAGGGCAGACCCCTGAACAACTCATCCATGAACTCCAGGTGCACCAGATCGAACTCGAGACGCAGGCCGAAGAACTCAGGAGGGCCCATCTCGCACTTACCGAGTCACGGGACAAGTACCTTGACCTCTATGAATTCGCTCCAACCGGCTATCTCACGCTCAACGACCGGGGATTAATTACCGAGGTGAACCTCACCGGTGCGGTGCTCCTTGGTGTTGAGCGGAGCAAACTGATCAATGCACCGTTCAGTAAATTTTTTGCAGAAAATGAGTCCGATCCGTGGCACCGTAACTTCATGAATGTGCTAAAAACGGGAGAACACCTGACCTGCAACCCTACATTCATACGGGGAGACGGGTCAACATTCCCAGCCCGGCTGGAAGGGGTCCGGCTTGCCAGCAGCGGTGACGGGGTGATGATGGTCCGGATAGCCTTTAGTGATATTACTGATATCAGGAATGCAAAGGAGGCAGAGCGGCGCCATTCGGCAAACCTCTCAATCCTCAATGGTATCATCTCCACGACCAACAAGGCCGATGACCTTCCCCGGCTCCTCGACAATATCCTCGCGGAATCGCTGCGCCTGCTGGACTTTGATGCCGGGGGGATCTATCTGGTGGACCAGTCAACACGGACAGCAGATGTCGTTCATTCCAGGAACCTTCCCCCTGAATTCCTTGTTGAAATTCAGACGGTACCAATAGATAAGAAACCCTATGATACCCTGTTTGTAAAAAACGAACCGATATTCACCGAGAATTATGCACAACTCGCTCCTGGACGATCGGGGAAATCTGGGTTCCAGTCGATGGCCAGTATCCCCTTGCTCTCAAAAGGGGTAACTATCGGGGCGCTGAATATCGCGAGCCTGAAGCGACAGGTAATCTCTGAAGATGAAAAACAGGTGTTCAATGCCATTGGCCGGGAGCTTGGCAGTACCATTGAGCGGATGGCTGCCGAAGAGGAAGTGAAGAAGGCCCGGAAAAATTTAGAGACCCTGTTCAACTCTATCGATGAGATGGTCTTTGTGCTGGACATGCAGGGACGGATCCTTACGGTAAATAGAACCGTTTCGAAACGTCTCTCGTATGCATCATGGGAACTTACCGGTACGGATGTCCTCCTGTTGCATGTACCCGAACGGCGTGACGAAGCGCTTAAAAATGTGAAGGGAATGATTGCCGGGACCATCGATTCCTGCCCGGTGCCGGTCCTTGCAAAAGACGGTACACGCATAGAAGTCGAAACAAAGGTCACCCGCGGGTCCTGGAATAACCAGGAAGTACTTATCGGGGTTTCCAGGGATGTCACTGAACGCAAAGTGGCGGAAGAGGGGCTCAGGAAATCTGAGAACCTCCTCCGGTCCATGATCGAGAGCCCGCAATCGATCATCATCTTCTCCCTCGACCGGGAGTACCGGTACCTTGCGTTCAACACCCGGCACCAGGAGACGATGAAGGCGATCTGGGGGGTGGATATTTGTCCGGGTATGAATATGCCGGATACTATCAGGTATGAAAGTGACCGGAAGAAGGCCCGGCAGAATTTTGACCGGGTACTTGCCGGGGAGCACTTCATGATGACCGAAGAATACGGGGATGAAGCGCTGGGCCGGATGATCTGGGAAAATACGTACAGCCCGATTTACGATGAAAATCGCCAGGTCATCGGACTCACGGTCTATGTTATCGATATTACCGGGCGCAAGAAGGCAGAGGAGAAACTCCGTAAGCTCTCCGATCGCCTGTCGCTTGCTACACGGGCGGGCGGCGTGGGTATCTGGGAATATGATATCGTCAATAACACGCTGTCATGGGATGAACAGATGTTTACCCTCTACGGGACCACGCGGGAACAGTTCGGCGGTGCCTATGAAGCGTGGCAGGCAGGGGTCCACCCGGAAGACAGGGAACGGGGCGACGCGGAAATCCGGATGGCGCTCTCCGGGGAGAGGGAGTTTAACACCGAGTTCCGCGTCCTCCGGCCTGATGGCAGCATCAGAAATATCCGGGCCCTCGCCATCGTGCAACGTGATGCCGGGGGTAAACCCGTGCGGATGATTGGCACGAACTGGGACATCACGGTAGAGAAAAATACGGAGGAGGCGCTCCGCCAGGCAAATAAAAAACTCAACCTCCTCTCTTCCATCACCCGGCACGACATCAACAACCAGCTCACAGTGCAGATGGGCTACCTCGAACTACTCGAAGATACACAGCTCGATGACGCGCAGGAAGAGTATTTCGGGAAGGTTTCGACCGCTGCACATCGGATCGCCGCCATGATCCAGTTCACGAAGGAATACGAACAGATCGGTGTCCATGCTCCCATCTGGCAGGACTGCCGTACACTCGTGGATACTGCGGCAAAAGACGCCCCGCTGGGAAAGGTCCGGGTGGAAAATGACCTCCCCGCGGGAATGGATGTTTTCGCTGACCCACTGATCGTCAAGGTCTGTTACAACCTGATGGACAACGCTGTGCGGTATGGCGGGAAGATAACTACAATACGGTTTTCTGCTGAGGAACGCGATGGTGATGTTGTAATTGTCTGTAGTGACGATGGCAATGGGGTCTCAGTTGAGGAGAAGGAGAAGATCTTCGAACGGGGCTTTGGGAAGAACACAGGGCTTGGCTTAGCCTTATCAAGGGAGATTCTTTCGATAACCGGCATAACGATCAAAGAGACCGGCGAGCCGGGGAAAGGGGCACGGTTTGAGATGGTGGTGCCGAAGAGGATGTGGCGTAAGTGAGACGCGGACGGTAAGGGGGACTGAAATGGCCGCAGGAAAGAAGGCAGCATCGGATGAGACAAAAGCGGGAAGTACCCGGACAATTTGTGATGGTGCTGAAAAGAAACTCAGGGGGACGCCAGGGAACCTTCCCGACCTCGAGGGAAAGACCCCGGAAGAACTCATCCACGAGCTACGGGTACATCAGGTCGAGCTCGAAACGCAAGCGGAGGAGCTCCGAAGGGCTCAGTTTGAGCTGGAGGAGTCCCGGGATAAGTACCTTGACCTGTATGACTTTGCCCCGGTCGGCTATCTCACACTCAATGACACCGCACTGATCACTGATGTGAACCTTACCGGCGCAAAACTCCTCGGTGTTGAGCGGAAAAAACTGCACAATGCACGGTTCAGGAAATTCGTCGCCCCTGAAGATTATGATCAGTGGTACCGGTATTTCATTAAAACCCGGAAACTCATAAAAAAGCAATCCTGCACCCTCACACTCAGGCGGGCAGAGGGATCCGTGTTCCCGGCCCGGTTGGACGGGATCCGGATTACCGATAGCGACGGGGCTCTATCAGTCCATATTGCGATCAGCGACATTTCGGATATCAGGCAGGCAGAGGAGGCGCTGCGGGAAAGTGAAGATCGTTTCCGCAATGTGATCGATGCTGCGGATGCATATGTCTTCGAGATCGATGCGAATGGCGTTATCACGTTCCTCAGCGACCGGGTTAAAGATATCCTTGGGTATAAACCGCAGGAACTGATAGGAAAAACACCATTTGATACGATGACTTCGCCGGAAGAGGTCGCCCGTGTAAGTCTCATATTCGGGGAATATCAGAAGAGCAAACTTCCCATCCGTCGCATGGAACACAACTGCCGCTCGAAAGACGGAAGGGAACTGATGCTGGCGGTCACTGCGTTACCAATGTTCGATGCCGCAG
>JAPKXR010000140.1 GCA_026394715.1 Methanomicrobiales archaeon
TATTTTTGCAAACCCGGTTGTTAGTCCTGTTACGATACACAATGACGAGAGAAGAGCTACATTCACCGCAAAATAAGATTCAAACCGGAGGTACTGGACGGTTAACGCGAAAATTACCAGGGACCAGGTCATAAAAAAAAGGGTTTCCTCTTGTTTCTTTGTATAAACGTGGTAGAGAAGGATCACGAATCCGAATATACTGAGTATCACCATGAGATTGAATGAAGAAACTGCCAGGTCCAGGCTCCAGGGTTGCGATTCTGTGATGGTGCGGATCTCTGCAACCCGTCCAAAGATCATTATCTGCTTATAAAATGCCCCGTGGCCGATCGTGAGAATTGAGAAGACAATGACCGCATTGAACCCCAAAACAGCAAGAATATACAGGCCTGTACTTTTGTTCAGCCATTTTGAGAGTGCGTACATAACCAGGGTTTCACCAATAATAAGTAGCATGGCAAAAATATGGGCGACACTATATTGCTGCAACGAGGTCCCGGGTTGGTGCACTCCGAACATAACGGTAAAAACGAGAATCAACGAGAAGATCACAAGGTTGGTGATGAGCAGGCTGGATCCAGGTTTATTTGTAAGCCGGTAATAGATAAACTGAAAAAATGTGTAGAGTGCCACAACGACCCCAAAAATGATCATGGTTGGCATCGTTACGAAACCGGCAAAATAGACCAGGGACGTGGACAACGATAATCCCATGAATATGAGCGTTGCCCGTTGAAACGTAAAACCAGGGGAATGTTGTTTACCGTACTTCAGGGTAACCATGTACATCAGGCAGAACAGGGCTCCAAACAATACTTCCAGAATGTGATGGTCAACATAACCGAATGCGGAAGTAAAAAAATAGGCCCCCGATGTAACGGATAGGAAACCCGCAGCTAAAATCCCTGTTTTCCAGTCCAACAAGATTTTCCCGATACAATACGTGACAGGGATCATGAAAGCCGCAAAAATGGGGATAACCCAGGAGGCGAGGTACATCATGTCAGGCCTCGAAGTCATCCCGGTGACTATCGAGAGTGACGCAATAACAAAGGGAAATAATGGGCCCCAGTCAACCATCTTCCCGGTAGGATAGCTGGTCATGGGATCAAACCAGTTGTAAACCGGGTAGTTGTGGACCAAAAGTTCGATCTGCCGGAAATTATACCAGATATCGGGAGAGGAAAACGTCAGGTAATGTTGTAAATCTATTGAATTAAGAAATGGATAACTACGAATCCAGACCGTCAATATCATAAGTCCGGTAATGATTAACACTATGAAAAGGGAACGAACTCGTTTGAATTGAGAAATATCCATGAAAACCACCACACTTCATATTTCCTGAACAGTTTTTACTATAGAGTAAGACCGAACCATCGCCGGTTAAGAACTGTGACAGGCAACCATTTCTCATTATGGGTTACCCATTTCGTTCTCATTCCCAATCATTGAAGGTTATTTATATATCCTCTCACTGGTGCCGACCTCCCCAACAAATATAACCTGAACCTCATGCCGGGTTTGCTGTGACCGTGCCCCGGATGATGATTCATGCCCTGCATCACCCGGTTTTTCCATCGTCAGGGTATAGGAAAAACGCGTCCCCGAAAATTCACATTTGATGAACCCGGTGGCACCGGCCAGCCTTTCGACTGTTTTTCTTGTCTGGAAATGGGGGTGCCTGATGATCTCTTCGACCAGCAGGACGCCCCCCCCCCGGGCTTTAGCGCACAAACTATATCCGCCGAGGCTGCTTCCCGGTCAGGGATTTCACCCAGGACCGTGACCATCACGGCCCGGTCGAACCCGTTGTGCTCAAGTTTTTTCCTCCCTGCACCAGTCAGAATAAAACGGATATTCGTGAGGTTTGCCATATCAGCCCGATTATGTGCCTCGTTAAGCATCCCACCCTGAATATCGACTGCCGTCACCTCGCCCACCGGGCCTACAATATCTGCGATAGGTATCGTGCGCCGTCCCGTGCCACACCTGCATCGGGTACCTTCATCCCGGGCATGAGACCAAGTCTCTGGATCGTGTTCCTGGTGCATGTGCTCGTCTCACCCGAAAACGGGGTATCAATTCACCTTACCCCATCACGTCAAACGTCTTCGTAAACGACGTCCACCGCACGTCCTCCGTGATATTGAACCGGCCGTTGGCCATCAGGTCCTTACCGATGGAGTTCACATAACCGATCTCAGTAGTTCATCAATTCCCGCCCGATTCCTTGCTCCGAAGCTGAAGGACCCGGTACCGGAACCTGAGCCAAGAGCCGCAAAGCCAAACGTGTCCGGAAAATCCAGGTACGGTTAGTCATCCAACAACACCAGCAGGTACCCCTGGCTTACCTAGGTTAACCCCAAAATCAGACAAATCCCTCTATTATACGCCCGAATTATCGAAACGATAGCGCTACCGGGGTATACACACCCCACCCCAACTCGCAAAATCCATTCTCGTTCGTTTAAATCGCCCGCATTTGGCTCCGATTGGGGTGGGCTGGAAATAAGGCTAAATTGGGACATTTTAGTCAGATCCTGCCTATAATTGGGGTTTATTTGGTGTTTACCCCTTTCCCGGGTTACACAAAACCCACAATTTCCATCCAGGAATGGTGTTTTTTTGGTCTTTTGCAGACAGGAGGGCGATCCAGTGGAAAGTCGTGACGGTGGTCATGGAGCCTCGGCAGACTACCTCATAGTCTCCCTTCATTACCCCTCGCGATGTCATTTCTGTACCGCTCCAAGGGAGTCCGATGAATAAGACCCCCCGGGGGACTGGCATCCCGTTTTCTACGAGTCCATGGACGAGGGGGATCAATCGCCTCATGCATTACCACCTCGGGATCTTCCAGGGTTGCTCCTGGTGTGAGAACCC
>JAPKXR010000024.1 GCA_026394715.1 Methanomicrobiales archaeon
GCACCTGGAGATGTGCTCTTCCTTTCCAGCGGGGGTTATAACCCCTGGGTTTCCACGCAAGTTCCGTTGATGGAACATTACCGGACAGAAGGCCTGGGTAGTTATGGGCATCAACATGGGGGCTCTGGCTCAATTTTTGGATTTGCCAACTATACAAACCTGATGTCGGATTCCAGTCAGGAAATATGTTTATCGAGTCGATGATGTCCGTGACGGCAAGACTGAAGAAATCGTTCAAAAGAACCGGACCTTATCCAGGGCATCACCTGTTTTTAATGCACGATTTCGAGGGACAAGGCACCATTATCTCAAATCAGGTTTTCAAAACAGAGAGGGACGCCCGGTCACAGTTAAACGAATTTATGAGTTTCTCATCGGGAATGGGGATACTATTGGCCCTACAACCTTGAAAGAAGAAGTTTCCGGAGGAAAGAGTATCTTGCTACACGTTCGATTAGCATTCTCATAAGCTCAAAAGAGGCGGTCCCGGACATTGGTATCAAAGCGTTTTTCATTGTTGATTTGATGAACCATTCAGGATATTTTAAAAACAAGACCACTTAAGAAATATATCAGGACTGTACACCATTTCCTGCTTAATCCGGAATTGGAATGTAGTCCCAGGGGGGAGCTATTTATGCCGGGTCCTTAAAAAGCAGCCACTTCCAGAGTGGCATATATCTGATACCACCCACCTCTTGTTCTCTATCCTTCGTAAGAATAATGAGTTTTTCTACCGGGTCCCCGAATTCTTCTTTAAACTCTAAAAGACTTTCAAATTCCCGGTCAGGGATAGCATCTGTATAGCAGATATTCATCGCGGTTATCCTGTTATCGGGGGATTTGATGATAAAATCAACTTCCTGCTTTTTCTTCCAATAGTACGGGGTCATTCCTGACCGTATTAGTTCCACAAATACGAGATTTTCCGCCAGTTTTCCTTCGTCTTGTGAGAAACGGAAAGACACCGCATTACGTAGTCCATTATCGATGCAATAGATCTTCTTATTCGGCCGTTTCTGCGCATGCAGGGAATATGAAAAATGTTGTACCTCAAAGAGTATTTTTGCGTTTTGTGCGAAGTGAATATAATCTTTCACAGTCTGGAGATCAATTCCAAGCATCTCTTTAATCCGCCGATATGAATACGGGGAAGCAATATTCGAAAAGAGGTAATGGAGAAGATCACTAAGGGCCTTCTGATTCCGTACTTCGTTTACACGGAGGATATCCCGGTACACGATACTGTCGTAGTACGCGTGAAGATAATCTTGTTTTGTCCGGTCATCCTGTTGTAATACTACGATAGGAAAACCTCCCTCGCGGAGATATTTTTTCAATTGGGGGAGGATTTTGTATTTATGCGAGGCAATGCTGACCGGGTCGTTCGTAATCTCCAATCCGTGGAATGAGAGGTACTCTGAAAAATCAAGGGGAAACACCGGAATAGAAAAGTACCGGCCCGAGAGCAGGGTGGATAATTGGGAGTCTAACAGGTACGAGGATGAGCCTGATATGATGATTGTGTATTTTTTCCGGTCGTAGAGTGATTTGATTGTCCGCTGCCAGTCCTTTACATTCTGGACTTCATCAAACACGAGATACAGGGTCCCGCTGGTGGAAATTTCTTTTCGATAGGTATCGACCACCTGAGCGATCGGATTGTCAAGAAGCGCGATATCCTGTTCATCGCAGTTGACAAAGAGGATGTTTCTTGGGGGGACCTGTTGTTCGGTGATGAGATAGTTGATGATCTGAAAAAGCAAGGTTGTTTTCCCTGAACGCCTCACCCCGCTGATTACGATGATCTCCCCGGTCTCAAGGTATCGCCTGATCTTTTGGAAATATGTTAACCTGGGCCGACCGGTCTCAAAGTCCTGGCCATCCCACCAGGGATTCAATGAAGTGAGAAGTTCAAAGAGCGAGTCCATACATAGTGTATGGTTATAACCCATCATAAATCTTTTTTATGATTGGTTATATACCTTCAATAATTAGTAAAAGTGCGAAGTCGGATTCTGTACCTGGGTGAGGTGGGCAAATGACCTGCCTCTTTTCTAAACCTGGGGAATGTTGGCCCTGGCAGAGTTGATGGGGGGGGGTAAATCTCTATCTCTATTTTCAGTTCAGTTGACCGCCATCACCCATGGGACGACACCGTTTAACCACCGCTATTCAACCCCGACGAATACCCATTCAAGGCTGTTTAACGCACCCATTTTCCCCGCCATAACCGCGATAAAATTATGCCAGGGTGTGCAAAACCAAAGCAATTATGGTCCTGGATCCGGAAGAGACAAAGGTTTCTGGAATTGTTTTAGAAGATAGCAAAAATTTTGGGTTTTCTCATAACGGGCGGAAATGCGGGGAGTACAAACTAAAATCAGAGGTACTTCAGGAGGGGTATGTTTTTAACAGGATGATGTGACGGAAAATAATGGGTTATTTTTATGATTTCGAGGTAGGAAAATGGGATGGGATCGCAGGAATAAACGATTTTTGAGGAATTCTTCTACTTTTGCTCACCAATCTTTTTTATTGTTGTGTCTTTCCGTTAACAAT
>JAPKXR010000004.1 GCA_026394715.1 Methanomicrobiales archaeon
GAGGCGCGGGTGCTTGAGGAGCGTATCGGCGAGAATGTGGGGAAGATCCTTGACCGGGGATAGTCCAGACAGCGTCTGGAAAATTGTTGCGACACTGTCGCAACTATTGTCTTCACAGTGGGTAGACAATTACTTTCCAGCTCGTTCAAATATGCACGCACTAAGTACACAATTGCAGAACCGAATTGAATGTCGTTTCGAAGTGATAACATGAGTGTTCCATCAAATGCTGATATTTTGAGTCTCTTGGATCACCTTGACCATACTATCGCCGACAATCTTGAATCGGCAAATCTCGATTTCAAACCATGGTATAATCCTAAAGACGAGATGAAAATCGCCCTGGAGTATGCGGCATGTTTTGCCAATGGCGATGGGGGAGTTATCGTTTTCGGGGTAATGGATAAAACCGTGGGTCGGGCGAAAGCGATTCATGGTGCTCATGGGTATAATCTTGATACCTGGCGGAGAGGAATCTTTGATGGCACCCGTCCTCATTTGAAAGTGGATGTCGAAGAATTATCCGTCCCTGAAGGTACCGGTCATCTCTTAATCGTAAGAATTCCGAAAGGAAACTCTCCTCCCTATGGAACCGCTCAGGGAATATTCAAACGACGGATTGGTAAAAATTGTATGCCAATCGACCCCGACGAGTTTGTGACCATGAGGATATCGAGCGGCGCTCTCGACTGGAGTGGTGAAACAGCGTCGGGGGTTAGTATCGAAGATCTCGATCCTCTCGAAATCGCCAGGGCTCGTTCATTTTTGCGAAGTCGCAACCCGGAATCTGCCTTGTTAACTCTGTCTGATGCGGCATTTCTTCAGGGTCTTGAAGCCGTACGGAATGGTTTAGTGACGAACACCGGTCTCCTGCTTTTTGGGAAACCTGATGTGATCTCGGAAAAAATTCCTCAAAGCCAGGTTCATTACGTTCATCAGATTTCTGAAACGAAAGTGGCAAGGAACGATCTCTGGCGAATGAGTCTTCTTCAGATTATTGAGAAACTGGAGGGGATTTTCTCAAGCCCGGTAAATCCGGAAGAAGAGATATCTGTCGGTCTCTTCAGGCTCCGGATTCCTGCATTTCCGATTGAGGTAGTGCGTGAAGTTATTTTAAACGCGGTGACCCACAGGGATTATTCACAGCCGAGCGATGTTTTAATCCGGCATTCCTTGCATGAGCTCGCGGTCACCAGCCCCGGTGGTTTTATCGGGGGCATTACCCTTCATAATATTCTTCGTCATGAACCCGTTGCCCGGAACCGGACGCTTGCAAATGCTTTTCTAAAATTAAGGCTAGTCGAATCTGCCGGTACAGGACGTAATAAGATATTCATCCCGATGTTGCAATACGGAAAACGGATGCCGCGATATGAAGCTGATGAATTTCATGTTACCCTTAAAATCTATAACGGGGCGTTCGATCATTCGATGGCACGGCTTATTGCTGAATGGCATGCTCACGGCAAAGACATTGGTCTCGATGGTCTCATGATTTTGACATATCTCAAAGGTCACCGTTATATCCGGACCTCGGACGCCGAAGAACTTCTCCAGTTGGATCGCGATCAGACCCTGAGCATCCTTGATCAGATGAGCAATCCAAAGCGGGGAATTCTGGAACGAAAAGGGCACACTCATGAGGCGACGTTCTATCTGACAAAGGCTGTTGCCAAAGATCTGATTGGGAAGGTTGGATATTCAACAGCAAAAGGTATTGATGGTGCCCGTTACCCTGAGATTGTACGGGGGTTTGTCGAGGATCACGGCAGTATTTCTAATAAAGAATGCCGGCAGTTACTTGGGCTGGGGGATTCTCCATCAGCGAAGGTTGAGGCGTCACGGTACCTGAAACTCTGGTCGGGCCCGGATGGTTTCCTGACTGCGGAGGGTAATCCTCCGAAAAGACGATACCTATTGCGGGAGCGTTAACAGGGTGTTAACAATGATGTTTTTGCCTTTTGGGGAAACCCATATAACGCGTTCGAACCGGCTGAATCGCTCCAGATGTAGCTTAATCCGGGTCTTAACAAATTCCGCATATCTGTTAACGTTTATGTTAACATACAGGTTTTCCTGGAGTTTTATTGAACTCCTGCCGCGAGGAAATGGAGCAGAAACGCGAAGGCTGCGGTCGAGATTTCGCGGGAACGGATTGCGGCACGAGGGATGGGGGGCTGTGAGGGTTGGATGATAGCTGGTTAGATTTCCCCTGCCCGGTTCATCCAGGGAGGGGGATGCTTTTTTTGGTGGTTTTGGGAAACAGACAGACTAATTTCAATTACTTCGATTTTGATCGCGATGATGCGGATTTCCGGATACGATTTTTATCCTGTCTCCGCAGTATTTCCTTCTCCCGGTCGATCTCTTCGATAAGTTCCTGTTCACTGGGGAGATAGA
>JAPKXR010000274.1 GCA_026394715.1 Methanomicrobiales archaeon
CGGCAACAAGGTGTGCATCCATCTCTTTTGCCTTAAATTCGATATCGAAAGGACCACTGGGTTTGAGATCATTATTCGAGATATACAGGTCACTCTGGATGGTTACCGAATCTCCGCTGACATTTCTTACGATGAAATCAATATCTTCAATCGATAAACCTGATTTCTGATCATCGGGCGTCAGTCGTTCGAGGTTATAGACCGTTTTCTCCCCCTGGGCTTTCCGTTTGTCCCCTTCGAAGACACTTGCCACGAGACGGTAGGACCCTTTTCGTGGGAGAGCCATCGTCTGAAAGACCGTGTGCGAACCCCCCCATCCGATGCCATCGAGTATATCAGTCCGTTCATTCTCGATGAGGCCTGTTTCTGTATTAAATGCACGGAGGTTGAGCGTCGTTATGCCTGACCCAAACCCCCTGTAGTTCTCGATCTCGGTAGAGACATTGAGGGTGACTTCAGGGGAACTGACGTGCTGGGCCCCGACATTGATCCCCTTAATAGCGAGGGAACTCTCCTTCAGGCATCCTGATGCAAGAACACTACACAGTATAAGGGCACCTGTTACAGCGGCTAACACCAGGAACCGGTTCAATGGTTTCATAAGTAATTCAACAGGAGCGACTTTAATATTTAATGTTAGATATTCATTTCTATTTAGTCCCCGGGCATTCGCTCTTTGTCGAATCGGAGGGGGCAAATTACATCGGGTAGTCACTCATGCTTCCTGGCTGTCAACGGCAGTGTGCAATAGATCCAGGGCCATCCCGTGCCCGGATACGGGTAAAACAGGGAAATGTCAGGAGTATTTAAAAATATCACTGATAATTGTAGGATTTGAGAAACGGACAGAAATGGTGCCGGTACCAACCAAAAATACGGGCACTGTCATAATGAGTGTAATATCTAGCAGGGGCGAAGCGAATCAGGGCTTATTTTTGCTATAACGAGGCCGGAAAAAGGCCGGATTTTTCTCGGGGTTACGCCACATTGAATTGCGGTTCAGATCTGAATGTAATAGCACTTTTTCAGGGAAGGCCCGGAAAGGGGAATTGAATGGGAAAATCAACCCCTTTATTCCCGGGATAGACGTCTGGTTGCTTATTCAGGGCAGATCCATTATTAACGGTTACACAATTCAGGGGTCCAAAAACCGTTTTTCTTCCGACAGCACGATAATTTTGTCTTCGGGAGTGAAGGTAACCTCTTTGGATTTTTTGGGATTGATGCGCACACCGTAGGATTTTTCAGCGTCCTGCGATGAGCTGGCGATGCGATAGCCGAAGGCCACCTCACCGCGGCGGCGTGCAGCCTCAACAACCGTATAAAAGTTGACGGGTTGACCGGTTTCTACATAATCGGTCACCGGCTTGAGATAAATATCTGAGCCTTCCGGGTCGAACAGGTCGTTGAAAACATCGTACAATTCCCCGTTTTCCGAAATCTGCGACATCATCAGGCTAATTAAGTGGGGAGCAATGAAATCATTCACTTTTGCCACTTCGGCTAGCTCACGGTTGCGCAGGTCGAGGAGTTCACTGACGATGGAAAAGGACGCCTCGCTTTTTTCGGCGATATCGCGGAGGTTCATAAGCGTGACGAGCGTTCGGGCGTCGGCAGCCTGGGGGTCGAGCCTGGTGTCGGCCAGCACGATGACATGGTCGTATTCCGCCACGTTCAACTCGTCAAGCAGGGCACGGTCGGTGGTATCCCCGCCAGAAAAGAGGAGTTTCTGGCGTTTGAGCCAGGCAGATTGCTGCACATCATCGTTGAAAACCTCATCGGCTACCACCGTAATGGCTGAACCATCGGGAACGTGGTCATCCAACTCGCGGATGATGGTGGATGCGGATTCGTTCCAGCCGATAAGCAGACCTTTTTCGGGCTGCGGTATCCCCCGTTTGGAACTGGTATGAATCAAGCAGGTCTGCACGGGTGGCGTAGTCAGGCAGGAGAGCAGGAGGGTCTCTTCATCCGCCGTGATGGCAATCACTTGATCGCCGGGCGCAATCCGCAAGTCCATGGGCGGGTTGAGCTTGATAGTGTGATCCGCCTGATGGATGCCGATCACCGCCGAACCCTCGTAGGCGTTCAGGATGTCGCCAAATGTTTTGCCGTACAGTGACGGTTCAGCCTTGAAGTAGATTTCATCACCGGTAAAGTTGAGCAGCTCGGTGTAAACCAGGGAAAGCCCCGGTTGCCGGCTGGTCGCGGCGGTGACGCGGGCAATCATATCGCCCGTGAGCACTGCATGCAGGTCATCCTTCGCACCGATCATGCGGATGACGTTCAGAGTGCGGGCTTCTTTAATATGGGTGACAATGTGATACGGCTCAGCCCGGCGCCTGGGGCTATGGGTCAGGGCCAGGATGGTCCTGATGACGTAAGAATCGGGGTCTCCTTCTTCGGGCGGCAGGATAATAACGGAACGTGCCGTACCCAGGCTGACGATTTCCAGTTTGGCCGGGTCGGCAGGTGAACCAGAGCGGCAAATTACCCGTGTATTTTTAGTGTGAGCAATCCGATCACGGATCGCATGCTCCATCTCGACTTTGTCCTGCTGGGCAAGAATGGTGATAACAGCCCCGCTTTTCCGAGTTTCATTCGCGATCACCAGCTCACGGATAATGGTAAAAACCTGGTGCGACCACCCCAGAATTACCGTGTGGTCATTTTCAAGAACTTTGGAATGCCCACGTCGCAATGATTCAAGTCGCTCAACAATACCTGCGGTAAGCGACCCGATCAGGATACTGACAATTAACAGGCTCCCCAGGGTGAGGATCAGCATCACGAGTAAGAACGGCAGGGGTGATGTGACGTCGAAGGGGTTCGGGGTAAGTACCTGGAATAGAACATGCCAGAAGACTTCTTTTGCACCAGTTCCTTCGGGTCTGACACCCGGGACCGCCAGTGAAATCGCGGTCACGACGAGGACCAGAATGGTAGTCACTATCGCTACAAAACCAATTAACACCAGCGGGCCGCGGGCAAGTGTAGTATCAAACCAGTAATTCCAACGTTCTTTCAAAGTTGGTTGGGGTGTCATCTCGCCTCCAGGTACCGAATTGCCTTATAGGTTATACGTCTGCATGAAATATCTGCTTAATCCGTCTGCAGTATCTTCGGATCTGAAAAATGAGCAGAAGATCTCAATCGTTACATTGAAATGAAGATGCCAGCTTTCGGAGTTTTCGATATCACTCATATGGTCCCTCGACCACATCCATTATTCCATTGGGAGATGTGATGGTTGTAGCACAGGAGTTATCCGACCTGTTAAAAATGAGAATGGATATGGGAGTGACAGAAATTCCACCCGAACTTATCCAGAAGGCGGACCTCATCGTTCACCAGGTGAATACCGGGTACCGGAAGAGGGGTTAGGAAGGCTGAAACTCTCTGGACGCAATTGAGGAACGTAAAACTTTCCAATTACCTATCTCGAGACAAACTTCTTAACCATTGAACGGGAAAGCATAATATTATAGGGTTTGGTTATCATTGTTCAGTTAAATCATACTCTACTAAGATGTGTATAGAATATAATATAAGGTAAATAAGACCGGGATCAAGAGAAAGAATTCATAGCACATATACATCAAAATGGCGGATGAGAACTCATGAACGAATCAATTCAGACCTATTTCCAGAGAATTAATCCAGGTCGGAGTGTTGTCGTTGTATCGGACCTGCATTTGGGGGGAGAGGTAGGTAGAAAAACGAGTGAGGATTTTTCATCCTTCCTTACCTGGTTGA
>JAPKXR010000068.1 GCA_026394715.1 Methanomicrobiales archaeon
GAAGTAATAATTGTGGTTTTCAATACCCTCGTAGAATTTTTCAACCCAGGGCCTCGGGTCATAATCCTTTCCTTTTTTCCAGAGTGCGGCGTCCAGTCCTCCCGGGGGTGTGACAGTCCTGACAGTCCGGTTCGGCTGGTCCGCATCGACTACCTGGATGGAAAACGAGGGGAACACCTCGGTCGCAGATGAGCTGGCAACGCCTCCTGCTTTATTGCCCGCAGTCCCAATAAATGTCGTCACATAGGGGTCTACCGTGTAGCGGAGTTCCCAGTATGGGAAGGGCATTGAAATCGGTTCGGTTGATCCAGGGTCTTTCCCTTCAATAGTGGCATAGATCTTCATCGGTTTTGATTCAAACTCGCTCGTCTGTAATGCGACCCCAGTATGGGCGATCGGTGTCGGTGTAGGCGTCAGGCTATACCGTGCGGGGTCGACAAAGCCGAGTCCTTTTGTCTGGCCAGTCCATGAGGGTACCGGAGTTGGCGTTGGCGTAGGCACCGCGGTCACTGACGCCTTATTTTGTGATGCCTTGTAACGTTCATACTCCGCGTCCACCGTCGCAACAGGGGTGGGAGTATGAGTTGGAGTCGCAATCCCGGGTATCGCCACAGGTATACTCATATCAACCGGTTTACCCGTCAACATTGGTTTCACGACGAACGCTGCAACCAGCACGATCGCGAGACCCAGTACCACCATTATCACGTCCCGCTTCTCCATACGATTATTTTGGTGGCCATTACTATAAGAGGATGCATCCTGCCACACGAACAACGGGTTACTCGTGAACTGGATCCTCAGGGATTTCAGATAGAGAAACTTGATTGGGGCCAAAAGTCCACGAACCAATGCGATGAAGGTTTTTCACCACCATAACAATCTCATTTATCGCCGGTGAGTTCTTAAAATTTAATTTGAAAATATCACCAGCTTTTTCATCAGGTATGCCTGTGGCCCATGAGCATTATGAGCCGTTTTCATGACATATCCAGGATAAAAGAACGAAACAATAGAGTCCCTGGATAATCCGGACCTTTCTTAGGCACCGGTGAAGAACACCAGATGAGTAACCTGCAGATAATTATTCATCCAGGATACGTGAGTTTTCACCTTATTGCCTGAAGTCACCGCCATGGCGGTCCGTTCCACCATGAGGGTATCCCGGGTTTATAACAGGCAGGACCCCATGATTCTCCATTCGGAAATTGATCCGGCTGGAACGACTCATTAACGTCAGTATTTCCTGAGCCCCCATATTGGACCACATGTTTAGCGGCTTCACCAATTTTGTGACCAGAGATACCAGGGTAGGAATTGTCCCGGGCCTGTAGACGTTGAAATCACCGCAGTGTATCAGTACGGGGATGGTCATGACCATCAGTCAATCAACACGTTACAATTGTTCATCCCCTGGTGCGCGCTGATTGTAACCGTTATGGCCGGTGCTTACGGGGTACGTATCGGCAGCATTAAAAACAAGTCCCCAGGCATAAGTTTAACCCAGTGTACAAATCCTTTTCCACCCGTGTCACCACGACCGTTTATAACCAGTGCAAGGGATTGAGAGACCGATATATCGATTCCATGGAATTTAACGCAGCGGGGATTCATTTTCTCAATCACAAAATAGTATACAGGGCAAACATTCGCACCGGTATTACCGCATTCAGCCCTTACATCCGTTGATAAAACAGCTCATTCACAATTGAACTGGCAGAGGCAGTGTCCACGATTGAATAACCCCATTAAGATTGTAAGGAATCCTAAACGAAAACCTGAATAATGAGAGCAAAGATGATCATTTCCTCCACGGTGAAAAATTAATTCAGAGAAAAAAACGTAATTCTGGTGATGATTAAAATGCCGATACGTATTTATTTATGCATTCATCTGTTAATAGGAAGAGATTAAACCTGCTATCAATGAGGACCAGTAATGCCAGAACAAGAGAATAAGAAGGCGCCCAACGTTCAGGAAGCACCCTGTACAAAAGATTGTAAGACCTGCAACACCGCAGAGAAAGGGCAGCGACCTGAATGCACCCCAAAAGCGAAAATCGACGTACGACATGTGATACTTGTCCTTTCGGGAAAAGGAGGGGTCGGAAAATCAACCGTTTCTGTTAACCTGGCATTTGCCCTTTCGAGCCATGGTTATAAGGTCGGCCTGCTTGACCTCGATATACACGGACCGAATATCCCTAAAATGCTCGGGATCGAGGGACATCAACTTTCAGCGCTGGGAAAAATGATTGAACCGGTCCATGTTACCGGAAACCTTGCGGTCATTTCAATGGCATTTCTCCTCCCTGATGTAAGTACGCCGATTATCTGGCGCGGTCCGATGAAGATGAGTGTGATCCACCAGTTCCTTGAAGAAGTCAATTGGGGACCCCTTGATTTTCTGGTTGTAGATCTTCCTCCAGGGACCGGCGACGAGGCACTCACGATTGCCCAGCTCGCTCCAAATGTACGCGGTGCCGTGATTGTCACAACACCCCAGGACGTGGCGACGCTGGATTCGAAAAAGGCAATAAAATTTGTCCAGAAATTAGGGCTGCCGGTTATCGGCGTCGTAGAGAATATGAGCGGGATGGTATGCCCGCATTGCAATACAGAGATTGATCTCTTTGGAAAAGGGGGAGGGAAAAAGATTGCCGAGGAATTTGGCGTGCCGTTCCTCGGGAGTATCCCGATCGATCCGGAAATGAGAAAGGCCGGTGATGAAGGTCGTCCCTACCTGATCAACCATGATAAAACTGCCACATGGAAGAGCGTTGATGCGCTCATGGAAGCACTAGTCAAGGTGGTCCGACAATAAATGGATTATATGCGTATCCTTAGTGGCAGGGAGAAACCTATGGATATCTACGAGGACGTGATTTTCTGCCTCAATGACATCCTGATGATCCCCGATATGATCGAGCCGATCTACCGGACAGCCATGACATTTGATGAAGAGACACTCGACCGGTTCCGTTTCGCACTGGTCAGGCTCCAGGTTTATTCAGATATTCACCGGTATGAAGACCTCGAGCGTGCCCAGCATATAAAATATGTCGCACAGGTACTGGAAAAGATAATTTTCGGGTCCCTGCTCATGGAGCATGAGGAACTCGCAAACGAAGCGTAAGCTAAACTTTTTCCAGCAGGGGTTATTTTAGCATGAACACTTCACCGTTTTGATTTGGTCTGCCAGATGCGCAGCTGATCGTGTTTTATACCGATCTTTTTACAACCGTAAGGGGTCCCCCGGACTTTTCCCCGGCACAATTGGGTTAGCCCAAAAATGACGATTCAAACGAAAAAAATGGCCCCTCGACCTTTTGGTTGATCCGGAGAAAAACGCCCTCCAGGTAGAACGGTTGACGCCTGGTGTGGGCTCTGGCATCGTTTGCCACGGGGGACCTAAGGTAATTGTTTTCCCTTGTTGGATTCATCGGAAATCAGATCAGGCTTGATAAAGAGGTTTATTTTAAAATTCAATCATATAAAAGGGAATTCTTTCCTCATCATGAGACTCCCCGATTGTGATAGGGCAGGCACTTAACAACCCCGTAACATTTCAGGAACCTGATTTCCCGATTGAACCCCTGTCAATACCGTTACTTACACTTGGTGAACGGACAGGAACGTGGTGAGAACATTCACCAGTCCCTGTTAGTCATGCTTTTAGTTTTTAAAACATAACCGGAACTATCAGAGCGGACCCTATATCAGAATTCAAGGGACCGGTACTGATCACGAAAAACGCAGGATATCTGGCCGGGCTAACGGGGAAAAGGCTACAATAATTCCATTAAACAGGCCATTTTCATCTGCCAGGGGCGATACCGTCCCCCGGACATGAATTTTTTCCCCTCCTGCAGCAACCAGTACCGCATGTTCGGGTAAGTCCCGCACGACAAGGTCAGTCCTGATGGCACCCAACATGTCCTCAACCTGGTGACCTTCTTCACCAGTGATAGTCAACATTTCGCAGATATGGGTCTCATTTGAAGAATTGAAATGATACCCTGCCAGTGATTCGGCACAATGGTTTGCAAAAATGACAGCACCCTCCCGGTCCGTGGCGACAATTCCAATTTCCACAAATCTGAAAATACCTTCAAGGAATTTTAACTTATTTTGAATCTCCCTGTGCTGACCATACTTATGAAAGGACATCTCGATTGCTATATGGAGGTCGCTGTCGCTGAACGGCTTGATGACAAACTCACTACCTTCTGTAGTTATGGCACGCTCAAAGGTTTTCGGGTCAGAGCTGCCCGTAAGGTATACGACAGGAATCGGATAGTTTTTGTGGATCTGCTGGGCGGTCTCAATCCCATCCATCTTTCCCAGAAGGGAGATATCCATGATGGCAAGGTCAGGGGGATATTCTGAAATTGCCCGTATCGCGTCCTCACCTGTTGCATACATACCCGTGATGGAATATCCCATTTTCGTGAGCCGGATTTTTAACAGGTCACAGAGAATCGGGTCATCTTCAACGATAACAATTTGCAGGTGGGTCAAAATTGCGTCCTCCTCTTTTCCCGAATTGGATTATCACAATGGATAGTAGTACCCCATGCTATTACGAAGATATATAAATTTCCGCTCATTGACCAGGAGAAAGGAAGAGATAAGATGTGCTTCTCCCGGGCAGGAGCGTTTATTTGCCAGAGCAGAATATATATCGAAATGAAGGGTGTACATTGTATTCCGATGTCAGAAGGCAATTCCCCTATTCGCTATTCATTCATTGCACGTGTACCTGATACTCCAGGTTCACTCCACAAAGCAGCAGAAATTGTGAAACGATACCAGGGCAATATCAATCGCATCCAGTTTGACCGCCGGATTGATCCATTTACCGTTTTTTTTGAATTGACTGCCATTGGACCAGACTACCGCAACATTATCCGCACCCTCGACGAACTGGGTTACCTGCAGACATCCTTACAACCATTGAGCTTCCTGAAGATGTTCGTCTATCTCCCTCACTGCCCGGGGGCACTGTTCGAATTTCTGAATTACACCACGTCCTGCCGTGCGAATATTGCCTACATCGATTTTGACGACATGGGAAGACACCCCGACAGGCTGACGATCAGCCTGAACCTTGAAGAGCACGAGGCTGCCGAAAGGCTTCTTGATACACTCCGGTCAAAATACCGGATCGAGGTGACCGAGTATGATAATTCGGGTGCGCACCTGGATGACACGGTTTTTTACCTCCGGTTCGCCCAGTCCATCCGCGACATTATCGGAAATTCCCCAGATGATTTTCTCCTCCCACTCCTAGGGGATATCAACCATATCGTCCAGGAGCTGATGAGTCTCGGGGAGTCACCAAAAGTAGTATTCGAGAGTATACTCAGCACCGGGAAAAGTTTGAAAACGACAACGGGGGAACATTTTTACGCCGATGTCCAGCACATTGTCCTGGACAATGACCTCGACCTTTATTGTTTCCAGCCACCCTGCGGGGGAAGTATCTACCTTTTTTCATCGCCAATTGAGCAGGTAATCATCGATACCGGGTATGGGATCTATTACGAAGATGTCCAGGATATGCTTCGTGCATACAATCTTTTACCCGTGGGAAAACTTACGCGCATCATTGTCACCCATGCCGATGCAGACCATTGTGGTGCAACCGGTTGTTACCATGTCCCGGCCCTGATGCACCCGGGGACACAGAAAATAATTGAAGCAGCAAACAGGGCCTATGGATCGCGCAGCGAGGGGTCCATCCTGGAAGAAGTGTATACCAGGCTGATAGGATTATTCTCGAAGTTCAGTTCCCCGGAAAAGGTCGTCCTGTTTGCAGAAGGACAAGGAGAAATCGTGGGATTATTTCCGGTAATGGACAACATTACCATCGCGGGCATCCGGTTCCAGGTACTCGAAGGGCTGGGAGGTCACCAGTACGGACAAATCTACTTGTTCAGCGAAAACGCAGGTCTGATTTTCACCGCAGACACCGTGATTAATTTTGAGCACCTTACGAGTGACCGGGCGGCATACAGCTCGCTCGCAGCATTCCTCGTGACTTCGGTAAACGTGGACAGTGATATTGCCAGACGTGAAAGAACGGCCCTCTTTGAAATAATCGGAAAGACCAACCAGCAACTCGAAAAAAAAGGTAAAGTTTGTCTCGTTTGCGGGGGTCATGGACCGGTATCCATCCTTTTGGGGGGAAAACTTGTACCATACGGTACTATTGAAAAATACCACGTAAGAGGGGAAGCAGAACATCCCTGATTCGGTGTGAACTGGAAATGGCCCGTAATTTTTTCCCGGACGTTCATCCTTCTTCCTGGTCTAGGCTTAAAAATCACGTAAGGCATCAGGGAGGTCATCCGAAATCTGCATAAAGAGTCCATTTTTTTCGAATTCCCCCACTGAATCGCCCCTTCAGGAATCCCGGTCGAAATGGACAATGAGGGTTTATAGTACAGGGGCAAAACCACCATACGTAGGAGTGGGACCATCGTGATCCCCAGGCCAGGCAAGGATTATGCGGACGGTTACGAAATGCTCATCTATTTTGTAGTAGGATCCTATGCAGGACTTCTTATGCCTGATCATCGAGTACAGGAAATGATGCACCTGATGGTGGAACGGATCAGGTCTATCGCTCATTCACTCTCTGAAGAAGAAATTGAGCTTTTTATAAAGGAAATTCTTTCTGCCGACCGGATTTTCATTATGGGCGCAGGAAGGAGCGGGCTGGTGGCAAAGGCCTTCGCAATGAGACTCATGCACCTTGGCCTCCATTCCTACGTGGTAGGCGAGACCATTACCCCTGCACTGAAACCCGGAGACCTGCTCGTTGTCTTCTCAGGTTCAGGGAAAACAAAGACCATCGCGGATATCGCAGAGACCGCGAAGGAAATCGGAGGACGGATCTCGCTTATCACCTCTAACCCGGACTCCCGAATTGGAAGGATTGCGGATTGCAAGGTGATCATCGAGCACCAGCGCGACGCGGTGACAGACGACGCAGAGGAATTCGAGATCAGGCAGATGATGGGGGACCATAAATCCTTTGCACCCCTGGGCACCCTTTTTGAGACGACATCCATGATATTTGCTGACGCTGTCGTCTCCCGCCTGATGGAGATCACAAAAACAGATGAGACGGAACTGAAAAATCGCCATACAAATATCGAATAGTAAATTTTAGTTAAGGAGCACCCGTATGAAAATCGCAGGACGCGTACAGGATATTGAGGTCTCAGGTATCAGAACATTATTTGAATCCGCCGGCCCCGGTTCTATCAACCTCGGCCTTGGACAGCCGGACTTTGATACCCCGGACCACATCAGGGATGCCGCAATACAAGCAATCCGTGACGGCAAAACCGGGTATACCAACAATACCGGTATCATCGAATTAAGAACGGCAATCTGTGAAAAGTTAAAGAAAGAAAACAACCTCACCTATACTCCCGATCAGGTAATTGTCACTGCCGGTGCCAGCGAGGCGCTGCACCTGGTGATGCAGTCACTGGTTGAGACGGGCGACCGTGTACTCTTCGCAGACCCCGGGTTCGTCTCGTATGCAGCACTTGCATCACTCGCCGGCGGACGCCCGGAAGGTGTGCCACTGGACGCGACACTTCACCTTGACGTGGAAAAAGCAAAAGAAATAATGGGTGGGGCGCGACTGTTCGTCATTAACTCGCCTGCAAACCCTACCGGTGCGGTTGAAGGAGCGGAAACGGTCAGGGATCTCGTTGAATATGCAATGGATGCCGGTGTGACAATTGTATCTGATGAGGTATACGAGCATTTTGTTTATGAGCGGGAACATGTCAGCGCGGCAGCATTTGGCGATGATGTCATCACGGTAAATGCAGTAAGCAAGACCTATGCTATGACCGGGTGGCGTCTTGGGTACCTCGCGGCTCCTGAAGAGTATATCACCCCCTGCGTGAAGGTCCACCAGTACTGCCAGGCGTGCGCTACGTCTATCTCACAATATGCAGCGCTTGCGGCCTATAAGGGAGACCAGTCACCAGTGGCCGCCATGCACCACGAATACAAAGCACGGCGGGACCTCATCTACCACGGATTTGAATCGATGGGCATCAGGTTCCCCATTCCGGAGGGGGCTTTTTATGCCTTCGTCCCGATGGACCAGGGCCTTATCTCCCGCGTTCTTTCAAAAGGTGTGGTAATCGTTCCAGGAAGTGCATTCGGAAAAAATTCACCCAACTTTGCCCGCCTGAGCTATGCGGCACCGCGCAGCACCCTTGATGAAGCCCTTGCACGGATACGATCGGCTCTCTGATTTTAAACCAATGGTAGATCGCCGAAAATTAAGGCCTGTTTGTACCTGACCTTCCGGACCCTTCTTTTTCTCAACAGGGATAGGAAAACCAGGTGGCCTTTCGTTTATGGTGACAATGCCCGGACACTACCTGAATCGAACTTTTGATAGGTTCCAAGCAACAATAGTTTCAGTACAATGGTAAAAGAACTTCTTAAGAAATTATCCAATGCCCACGGGGTATCAGGCAGCGAAGGAAGTGTGTATGATATTATTAAACGGGAGCTGAAAGGCTCTGTTGATGAGATCAAAGAAGACACCATGGGAAACCTGATTGCCATTAAGTCGGGGGGAAAATTCTCGGTGATGCTAGCCGCCCATATGGATGAGATTGGCCTGATGGTAAAATACATCGATGACAAGGGTTTTATCAGGTTTGTCACACTCGGGGGATGGTTCGCACCGACACTCTATAACCAGCGTGTCATATTCCACGGCTCAAAGGGCCAGGTCTACGGTGTAATCGGCGGAAAACCGCCCCACATGATGGACGAAGATGAACGGAAAAAAGTGATGAAGACAGACGATATGTTTGTTGATGTCGGGGCTAAAAATCCCGGCGATGTTTCTGAACTCGGGATCGCCGTCGGCACACCGGTTACTATCGACCGCGAATTTACTGAGCTCTCAAATGGCCGCGTAACGGGAAAAGCATTTGATAACAGGGCTGGTGTCGCGATGCTGATCAAGGCGGTAAAGACAATGAAATCCCCCCACACCGTCTACGCCGTATTCACGGTACAGGAAGAAGTGGGCCTGAAAGGTGCAAGGACGAGCTCGTATGCGCTTGACCCCGATTGCGCTATTGCCACCGATGTCACCATCCCCGGGGACCATCCCGGCATCGATAAGAAGGACGCCAATATTGAGATGGGAAAAGGCCCGGTCATCACGATTGTTGATGCGGCGGGTCGTGGGCTGATCGCCAGCCGGCCCCTTATTACCTGGTTATGCGATGCGGCCGATAAAAACGAGATCCCGGTCCAGCTGGAAGTGGGAAACGGGGGTACCACGGATGCCACGGCCATACACTTAACCAAGGGCGGTATCCCAAGCACGACGATCTCAATTGCGACCCGGTATATTCATTCTCCTGTCGAAGTGCTGGACCTGCAGGACATTGAAGAAGGCGTCCGCCTGATTGTTGAAGCGTTAAAAACCAGGCCTAAATTATAACTTTTTTCTTTCGCGTGAACTTTTTAAGAATCGTTCAAAAGGGCCAATGGCTTTTTTTCGGATGAATGGCCCGGTCCATTCTGCTCGTCAGGAAAACTCCTGCAAAATAGAGACCAGACTCTATAATTTTTAATTTTAAAAAAATGATTATGTGAATTTACTCACACTGATCCAGTCTGTATACGTGGCAGTATCGCTGCCATCCTTGTTGGTGGCAGTCAGCTTCACGGTATAGGTGCCGGGAGAATTATACGTATGGACTGGATTTCTCTCATTTCCATACTGGCCGTCCCCGTATGTCCAGAACCAGGTTGTGGGATTATTCGACGACGTATCCGTGAACTGAACGTTCAGTGGTTCGGAGCCTGCGGTCGGATTTGCCTTGAACGATGCAACAGGTGTACCCGTCAGGACGACCTGCTTTGAGACCGTTGCGAAAACACCGGGGGTGGTTGTAATTGTCAATGACACGTTATAGGTCCCGGATTTCGTATAGGTATGGACAGGGTTCTGTTCATTCGAGGTCATCATGAAGCCGTCACCAAACTGCCATTTGTAACCGGTCGGATTACCGGCGGAATTGTCGGTAAACTGTATCATTAATGGTACATCCCCCTTCGCTGGCATGAACGTAAAATCGGCATTAATCGGAGTGCCGATGCTGATCAACGATGGCTTTGTGATGTCACTTGACCCAACCCCATTCGACACAACCAACTGGACACTGTAGGTACCATACGAGAGGTAGTTGTGGACGGGATTCTTTTCGGTCGAGTGCTGGGACCCATCGCCGAAGTCCCAGTTCCATGAGTCCGGAACCCCTGTTGAGGTGTCAGTGAACTTTATTGCCTTCGGAGCAATGCCCGTTGTCGCATTGACGATGAAACCCGCCTTGGGCAGTTCAGTTACCGTGATCAGATTCTGCTTTACGGTCGTATTGAACCCAGCCATATTCTGGACTGTTTCCGTAACAGT
>JAPKXR010000163.1 GCA_026394715.1 Methanomicrobiales archaeon
GAAGCTCAACCTCCTCTCATCCATCACCCGGCACGACATCAACAACCAGCTCACCGTGCAGATGGGCTACCTCGAAATACTCGAAGATACACAGCTCGATCCCTCTCATAATGAGTATTTCCAGAAGGTTTCAACCGCTGCAAAGCGCATCTCGGCCATGATCCAGTTCACTAAGGAATACGAGGAGATCGGTGTCCACGCTCCTTCCTGGCAGGAAGTCCATGCACTTGTTGAAACGGCGGCAAAACAGGCTCCGCTTGGAATGGTCGTGGTGAAGAATGATCTCCCTGCCGGTGCAGAAGTGTTTGCCGACCCGCTGGTTGTCAAGGTCTTCTATAACCTGATGGATAACGCCGTCCGATACGGCGGGAAGATTACGACTATCCGGTTCTCTGCTCTGGAATCCGGTGAAGATCGGGTCATCGTGTGCGAAGATGATGGCGATGGTATACCAGTTGAAGAGAAGGAGAAGATCTTCGAACGGGGCTTTGGGAAGAACACAGGGCTAGGCTTAGCCTTATCAAGGGAGATTCTTTCGATAACCGGCATAACGATCAAAGAGACCGGCGAGCCGGGGAAAGGGGCACGGTTTGAGATGACCGTGCCGAACGGAACGTGGCGGATGTCAGATGAGGGAAACTAAAATGACAACCGGAAAGAAAGAGACGGAAGAAAAGAAACCGACCCCCCCAGACATCGAATGTTCTTTGAGGGATGATGCAGAGGAGAAGCTTTCACGCTCCCCAAAAAGTTCTCCTGATTTAAAGGGGCAGACCCCGGAACAACTCATCCACGAGCTCAGGGTACAGCAGGTCGAGCTCGAAATGCAGGCTGAGCAGCTCAGGGTAGCCCAGCTCGCGCTCGCTGAGTCGCGGGACAAGTACCTTAACCTTTATGAATTCGCCCCTACCGGCTATATCACACTCAACGATAAGGCACTGATTGAAGAGGTGAACCTTACCGGAGCGACACTACTCGGTGTTGACCGTAAAAAACTGCACAATGCACGGTTCAGGAAATTCATAGCAGAAAAAGATTCAGAACCATGGGTCCGGTATTTCATGAATGTGCTTGCGCAGGAACGCAAACAGTCATGCACCCTCATGATTCAACGGGGTGACGGCTCCACATTCCTAGCCCGGCTGGAAAGCAAATGGATTACCGACAAAAGCGATGGAGCACCACGTGTTCATGTGGCAATCAGCGATATTAGTGATATCAGGCAGGCAGAGGAGGCGCTGCGGGAGAGCGAGGTCCGGTTCCGGTCATTGTTCCAGAATATGGACTCCCTTTTTAGCTTATACAAAGTTGTCCTGGATAAAAACGGAATACCCTGTGATTACCGGTTTCTCGAATTAAACCCAAGTTATGAAAAATTTATCGGAATGAGATCATCTGAACTTATAGGCAGAACCTTACTGGAGGTATTTCCTTTAACAGAGTCATACTGGACGGATAAATTCAAAGAAGTATATAATACGGGCATACCCTCACATTTTGAAAACTATAGCAAAGAATTGGATACCTATATCGAACTGAGCATCTACTCGCCCCAAAAGGGGCAAATTGCACTGATCAGTTCGGACATCACCGAAGACGTTACGTCTTGCGAACGAACGTTTCCGGCGTTATGTTGATGCCAACATCGTCGGTGTTATTCTCGCCAGCCCGTCTGGGGGTATCATCGATGCCAATGATTATTACCTGCATATGATCGGTTATACACGCGAGGAGTTCGAAAAAGGCATGGTTAACTGGCGGTCAGTCACCCCGCCCGAATGGCTCTATGCTGATGAGCACGCACTCGAAGAACTCCGTGAACGGGGCAGATGCACGCCGTACGAGAAGGAATATATCCGGCGGGACGGGTCCCGGGTCCCGGTCATCCTGTCCGATGCTATGCTGCCGGGTTCGGAAGAACAGATTGTTGCCTTTGTTCTCGACATCACCGAGCGCAAACGGGCGGAGGAAGCGTTGCAGCGGGTGAACCAGAAACTCAATGTCCTCTCCCAGCTGACACGAAAAGACTTAACAAGCCAGACCTTTGTCCTGAGCAGCTACCTTGAGCTGACAAAAAATCAACTTGCCGGACAGGACCTAATCATTGAAACCCTGCAAAAAGGTATCCAGGAGATCCGGTCAATCAACAAAACTATTGAATATTCGAAAGATTACCAGGACATGGGTGCAAAACCACCACTTTGGCAGAACGTGAAGACCGCGATGCTGCTCGGGCTCTCCCATATATCCATAGGGAACATTCAGCACAGCCTTGAAACCGGAAACCTCGAGATCTTTGCCGATCCCCTGCTGGAATTAGTATGCCAGCGCCTCTTCGAGAACTCGGTTAAGCATGGCGACCATGTCACGGTGATCCGGGTCTGGCATACGATCACCCCTGAA
>JAPKXR010000258.1 GCA_026394715.1 Methanomicrobiales archaeon
TCTTTCAGAACTCCTTGAAATCCAGGGGGTTAACGTTGCAGCAGTTGTAGGAAGAGATGGTTTTGTTATCGAGAGTACGGCACTTGGAAGGGTCAGTATTGATGCTCTCGGTGCGATGACCTCGACGGGAATACGATATTACGAAGTCCTCGGTACTGAGCTGGAAAAAGGAGGTGTCAGACAGGTTATGCTTGATCTGCAAAAAGGGAAAATTATTCTCACCCCCATTTCAAAAGAAATGTTTCTAGCCATTTTAACCGATCCAAAAGTTAACACCGGGCTGATTTCCCACGAATCAGGAAAAACAAGGGGACGCCTGATGGCGGCGATGTAAAACCATGAGACCGTTTACCACATTTATTGGTTTAGTCCTGGTGATACCAGGGTGGACCCTGTTCACAGCCAATTTTTCCGATATCACGAACGCACATTTTTCTACCTCTTCTGGCACGTTGTTATGGACATTAATGGGTAATCCTCATGATGTTGGGTTACTTCACCATTATGGTCTGGGAATAATTATTCTTGGGATCATGATTGCTGTGGTTGGCCTGTTGACAACACCCGGAGAGAAGGAGAACACATCGTCATCCATACCGTAGAAGCGCAGAAATACTTCACATCCTCCCCACCGGATCAAACGAGAGCCTTTCCAGGCTTTTAAGGAATTCCACGGGACCGTCGAACGAGTCTATCGTCATGAAACATCCCCCGAGTTCCGGTGGTGAATGCGCATCGGAGCCGACAGAGATTGGTTTTTTGTGAATTGTTGCATACTCGCTGTCCATCTGGTTCTCCCCGGCCCTCATCATCTTCCCATTATACCCCTCAATAATATCGACTCGTCCGATGACCGAATCGAGGACTGTAGCCCCCATCGCCGTAGAGCGGAGCGTGGAGAAGGGATGGGGGACTATTGAGACGGCCCCCTGCCCACGGATCTGGTCAAGTGTCTCGGCAGCCGTAAGAGACGGGGGAATTTCCTCGGTAAGGAAAAGTCCGATGATATCTCCTTCGGATGTCAGGACCTCCTCGGCAAGAATCATGGGGATATTCCGGTCAATCTTCCTGATCTCAGTGAACACTTCGAAGGAGCCGGTAATGCTATCATGATCGCATACCACTGATAAGATCCCTCTCTTTTCCCACAAACTTACAATTTCCCGGACCTCGTTCGTGGCATCGTTAGAATGGTTGGAATGCACGTGCATATCACATTTCAACATGCCATTATCCAATGAAGTACCTCCACTCCCTCGTAGAATCGGTGATGCGATGGTTGCAAATCGAACCATGCAATGTTCCAATCATGTTCCGTTGCCATACTCCAGGGAAACCATAACGTCAGGTAACGTGTGTGGAAAACGATCCATTCACCGTCGCCAGCTCAATGGTTCTTCTGAGAAGATTGAATCTTTTCTGCAAACTCCGTAAGAACTGTATCGAATTGGTTTGCATCCACATCTTTTTCGAGCGTGACCGCAGATGCAACAAATTCCATTCCCTTTGCTTCCATCATCTTTCTCACGATTGCAACGACACGTCCGGCCCCGGACCCGCCCATTTCCACGAGTACGGAGAATTTTTTGCCTGAAGTGTTGGTTATTTCGGACAGGTATTGCCTTGTATATGGTGGGATATTATGCGACCATACTGGTGTTGCAATAACGAGGTGGTCAAACTCTTTTATATCAGAACCGACAGACCTGATTTTTCCCTTCATCCCAAACAACGCTTTTATCCCTCCAGATACCGGACTCATGCCTCCCTGCGGTTCAATATCGGTACATGATGCATTCAGTTTCTTTGCCAGTGCCTGTGCGACAGTCCTGGTGTGCCCCTTCCACGAATAACATGCGATTAAAATTTTCATACGTATTCCTCCATTTGTTCTTGTCCCCCCGCCAGGATAATTTCTTTCCCGCATTCCCATGGTAAGGCCATCTTTTGTGAATGGATATCCATGAAGTCCATCCATGGAATGGCCGGAATCTTTCTCCCACTATGTTGTTCAGAAGGAGGATTGAAGATCTCCCCGAGGGTGATATGAACTTTTTGATGTTTTAATCGGTGTTCTGAATGCGCCCAACCCGGGACTCTTGCAATGTAAGTCCGCGAACACGATGAGCAGATGTTCTGGTGGCATTTTTCGCACAAGGTGACCAGGTTATCCAGTTCATTCCCTCCGCCAGTACCCCGGGGCCAGAAATGATGGACCGTAAGCAGGCAGGTTGAAGAACACATACGGCAGGAACCATCCCGGTGGATCGCTGCCCGGCGTGCTTCAGACCACTTGAGGGGTTTTTTCTTCGGGTTATTCATAGGAAACATGGCTGATTTAATATCAACAACCGAGATGCCGGGCGATGTTTCAAATGGACTCATTCAATTGAAGATAGAAAACAATTGTAAATATATCTTTTCGACATAGAATATATACTAATATATAATTTCCTCAGTCACCCGGTCATCACTGCGACCATCACACTCAGTCGCACCATCGATCTTGTCCTTATTATCGTCGTTATCGATGTTCTCAACAGTATTCCATGTATGAAACCCGTGAACCTGCCGGTCCAACGTGATTGAGGCGGTTTTCCTGCTTGATATCATTGTACAATAGTACGGTACTCTCTTTTGCCCCGATAATTTTACACGACCTTTCGTCCTGTCAACCATTCG
>JAPKXR010000261.1 GCA_026394715.1 Methanomicrobiales archaeon
ACAAACGCACAACAACGGGCGATGCCTAAGGGGGTGGCCTGATGATACCCCGTGATCTCGCGGTTGATTTCTTCTTTCAAGTCATTCTTCGGATTATTCAGGAATTCATGATTGAAGCTGAACACCAGCCCAGGACTTCCCAACTGGAAGACTAAATCAGTAATTCCGACCGCATTAAGTTAAGTGGCCCGGATTGCGATGTGTAAAGACAGGCTGGAGATCCGTTCTGACCTTGATGAACGGGGATTTCTCCTGTCCGATGAGGATATTGGCGCGGTAATCGATGGGGACACAAGGGACATCAGGCTGCTCATCACGGCATGCCAGCATTAAGGAGGTCCCATTCAAATATATGAGGATCAAGAAATCAAACATTTCAATTTATTTTGAATAGTATTATATGCCATGGTTGTGAGATAATCAAGTTATAATTATTATGGATAAATCTAAAGACTGATTAAAGGAGGAATGGTATGATTAGGCTTAAAATAATCAGCGGGTTGCTTGGGATATTACTGTGCAGCGCATTCATCGGCGTCTGTGCGGGCGAGGATTGTGGATGCGGTGGTTTCGATTTTAGTGCTCCTTCACAGCCTTCAGGTTGGGATGATGCAGGAGCTGCTGCAGGTGAAAGTTTTTACTCGGGATTAGATTCCCCGACGGGAGACAGCACTAGCGGGGGTACCTCTTCGGGGAGCTCGTCTTCCGAGTCCGGCGGTCAGACCTCAGGCTCATCCGTGACCAGCGACTCGGGTTCCGGAAGCGTAGGTGCTGGCGGGAGTTCATCCGATGATGCGGTACTACTAGCCTCGAAAGGACTCGATTTATTCAGAAAGGGAGATTTCAATAATTCCCTTATCGCTCTGAACAGCTCCATCAGTCGTGACCCTTACACCCCAAAGACCTGGATGACAAAAGGGGATGTCCTCGCATCCATGGGTCGTTATGAAGAAGCTATTACAGCGTATAGCAGGGTCATAAAACTGGACCCGTCTGATCCAACAGCTTATGCAAAAATAGGAGACGCCCAAGTCAATGAGGGAAAATTTACCGAGGCCGTTGCATCCTATGACCATGCACTCGCTGCAAATCCAGGCCTTACCGCGGTTCAGACCAACAGGACACGGGCAGTCGATCTCGCATCAGGTTTAATTAAGGGGAATCTGACCATCACGGAACCAACCATAACGACCGTAATAACAACACTGCCCCCGACAGCTGCGATTACATCCCCGGTAATGACAACTTCAGTACCAGTCAGCACGACGAAAGCCCCACTTTCATTTGCCGTCCTACTTATGGTTGTCCCAATTGCGGGTATCGTGTCAATCATTTTCAACAGGAAAAAATGATTCCATAACCCCTTTTTTTAGGAGCTCTCGGGGGACTGGTATTCCCGTTCTTCTGGCAAAGTTTATTTTTCAGGAAATCCCCGGGTCCGAGCATTTTTTCCATGAATATAATCTCCCTTCCCGTTCGAAGTGCTCAGGTCTGGGTGAAGGGACCTACCTGGCGAATGTCACACTCTTGCGGAGCGGCGCCCCCCTCTCGATTATGACACATTCCGTCGAACTCAAACAATAAACTTATTTTTATTTGTTTGTTCAGCAGAACGCGGCAGCCAATTGGACGCTAATAAAAAAACGTCATGAAACTTCTGATTTAGGTACTCCCGGATCCCCGGAGTTTCCTATTAGAGAAATGAATTCGCCGGTCAATCATTCGTTTCATCAATCATCGGGATATTCATATGTTCAATCGCCCAGTCGCAGAGGGCGTCGAGAAGCGGGATGGTGGTCATTCCCAATGGAGTAAGCGAATACTCCACCTTTGGCGGGACCTGGGTATACACGTTCCGGGTAATGATGCCGTCACGTTCCAGTTCGCGTAAATGTTTCGTCAGCATCACGTCAGTAATTCCGGGAATTTTTCGCCGGAGATCGCTATAACGCAGTACCTTTTTTCTCAGGAACCAGATGATCAGTGGTTTCCACTTGCCGCCAATCACATCAAGGGTACCCTCAACCGGGCAGAAATAGCAGGATGGATCTTTCATCATAAATGAGCACTATGTTTTTGAGTAGTATATTAGAAAAAAGTTAGTATCACCTATAAATTTAGTTTGTGCACAGATTGAATAATGAATAGCGAGCGAACCGGACAGAACTGTTCCAGCCCTGATCCCGGCTCTTCACCGGCAACAAAAACAGGCATGCGTGGATATGTCTTGTTCCTCATCTCCTGCTGCCCATTTACGATGCTTGGTAAAAAGATCGTCCAATTCCTGCGGGGTGATATCGGCACACACCTGCCACAATCGAACCGTGAAATCTACCTGCAAAGCAAAGTTAAAATCGGGTTTGGGATTATCCTCATCGGGGCATCTTGTCCTGTCTTCTGGTTTTCGTTTTTATCAGGGGCACGGGGAATTGCACTCTTGTTCAGCAGCGTCAGCTCGCTCATTGTGATCGTGTTTGGCCTTACCTACATGGGATTTTACCGGATTCAGTTGCGAAATGAACTGGGCACGGGAAAAATTCCAGGGACCGAAAATGCCAATGAATGAACGACAGATCAAAAGCCAGATGAAAGTCGGTGCAGGACTTGCAATCTTCGGAGTCATGTGCCCGTTTTTCTGGCTGTCCCTGTTTTCGGGAAATTCAAGTACCGAGACTTGGGTCTACGGTGCCCATTCCTGCATATTCATTGCAATCGGGCTGGTATTCCTGGGAAAAGGATGGTATGACCTGGATCGCATGCGGGATATTTCGGGGATACAGAAAGCGGAATAACAACATCCAGTGAATTTTTTACCGGGATATAATTTTATAATGGCATGCCCTTTCCTAAATTGTAATAATCCTTCATTAAAATTCACTGATCACCAGCTCATTTCAGAAAAGGGAATAGGCATGCAAGCTGAGCACGGAACATCGATTCGTCTGGATATTCCATTTTACCGGCAGCATTTTAACATCACGTGCGGCCCGGCTTCATTGATGATGGCCATGAAGTACCTGGATAACGACCTGCACCCCGGAAAGGGTCTGGAGATCGACATCTGGAGGGAAGCGAACCTTGTCACCCTCCCTGGGACAAGCCGGTATGGCCTGGCTTATTCTGCGGCCGTTCGTGGATTTTCTGCGACAGTTACCAGCAATACAGGTGGAATTGATTTTGTTGACCGGTTGGTTCCCCCTCTTAACGATCCAGAAATGCAGACATTGAAGGACTTTTTTCATGAAAGAAAGACCAGGTGCAGAAAACTGGGGGTAAGTGAAAGAGTGGAAACAATTACAGGAAAGACGATTTACAAATCTCTTTTACTGAATCATGTACCGCTGATCGTTACGAATTGCTTATTTTCCAGCAATGAAGACCTGCCCCACTGGGTTACGGTGACCGGGATCGATGACAAATTTATGTATTTCAACAATCCTTCCGATGCGAATCCCCGGAAGAGAAAAATCGAGCTGCCCACCCTTCAGATGTTTGTCGGATACCACGGCGATCAATCGATGGTGGAAATCTGGAAACCGTAATTCGGATTCGCACCAGGAAAAATATTAGAGTAATTACATCAGGCTTCCGTAAACGATGGCAATATAGTACAACCCGACGAGGATAAACACCGCTGCGACCGCTCTCCGGATCCAGGGTTCGATCTCCCCCACTTTCTTGACAATCCCACTACACTTCCCTACTCCTGTAACAAGGAGGTACGAGATCACAATCACCGGCAAACCGGTGGCGATGGCGAACACAGCCGGGATAATCACCGGGTCGCCCGCAGCGAGGGCGAGTGGGATCAGCATGGCAAAGAAGAGGACGACACTGAACGGGCAGAAACTCATTGCAAAAATGACCCCGAGCAGGAATGCGCCGAGATAACCTCTCTCTGCGAGGCTTGCAGTAACCCCAGAAGAAAAAGAGGAAATCCTGCACGATCCGGGCAGACGACCGAAGGGGATGATGTCGAGCAGGTAGATCCCGCATGCGATGAGAAACGGCCCGAGCAGAAGTTCACCGTAATGCTGGAGACCCAGGGCGATGAACTGGATGTTCATCCCGAAGTAAACGATGACCGATGCGACAGCGACGTACGCTACCATCCTGCCGAGCGTATAGACGCAACCAGCCAGGAGCGTGTGGCGGCTGTTGTCGATCTTTTTCGATATAAACGCGATAGCGGTGATGTTAGTGGCCAGCGTGCAGGGACTGAACGCCGTCATCAGGCCGATAAAAAATGCGGCGACGACCGGGATACCACTGGTACCCATCGCCTCCATTACCTGCATAAAATCCATCAGGTAAAGACTCCATTCAGCCGGTCTCTGATTATCGGCTGGAGATACTGCGCAAATTCTGTTTCATTGTTGATTTTATACCAGACATTGACATTCTGTTCCTTGTGGAACCCATTCGCGTCATATACGCCGATCCATAGCGATGACCCGGTTACTTCATATTTCTTAACTAGATCGGCATTCTCCGGGAGGTTGATATTGATCTCCTTAAACACCAGTTTCCCTGATTCAAGTTCGGGGACAAAGAAGATGTTAACGGTCTCTTTAGCATATTCACCGAGGGTCTTGCAGGAATAGCACTGCTGGGCCGGGTGAAAATGCATCACCTCGACCCGTTCAACGGTGCTGTTGCTATTCGGTGTCGGTGAAGCAATCGCACCTTTACCCGCATTTGCTGTGAGAGATGAGCATCCTGCAACAAAAAGCAGGGATATCATCATGCAGGCAAGTATCAGGGGAATTATTAAATTCAGTTTTTTGGGTTCCATGTAGTTCATACTCCCATCTTTTCTGTGCACTTCAGTGCCTGCCGCCCGCGATCCGTGATGTGATAAATAATCCAGTTGCCCTGCTGCTCACCTGCAATGAATTCCTGTTCCTTGAGGATGGTGAGATGGTAGGAGAGCTTGGAATCGGCGATCTGGACAACCGCCTTGATCACGCAGACGCAGAGTGGCTGGGAGAGGAGGGCGTACATGACTGTAAGGCGGATGGGATCTGCAAGCGCCTGGTTAAGCCGGCTGCCGGCATACAGTGCAGCCTGGTCCGGAATACGGGCAAGAAGCCCATCCATCCCCCCATTTTTATCGAGTTCATTCCGTACAGGGTCCGGGATGTCCCTGGTGAAATCGCAGCATTTCTCCGGGCGGGAACGCGTTCGTGTCTCTGGCATAAAAGATTCAAATTAATATGAAATGATAAGATATATATGTCTTCCACTAGTAATAGAATTTCAATATTAATTGAATCTAAGACTGCGGGTGCAGTGGGAATTCTGATAGAATGGTTATTAATAAAGAATCTGAACCTCAACCGGACACCAATACTGCCGATCCGTTGAATAGATCTGCAATCGGGGAACTGATTGAAAAAATCACGACCTGGGCACACAGGTATGCAGAAAAAAACGGCTGGGTGCTGAATCCTGATGAGGAGGAGAGCCGCAGTATCCTGGAAGGCCTTGCAGCAAACCGTCTCAAATTTGGAAAACAGTATTGCCCCTGTCGGATCAGGAGTGGTGATCCGGAAACCGACAAAAAGATCATCTGTCCCTGTATCTATCACCGTGACGAGATCGCAAAGGACGGCAACTGTCATTGCCGGCTATTTTTCAGAAAAAACGCGGCATCAGAGGAATTGACATGACGGTATGGATAGTACATGATAATCCGGTATGGTGTAACTGATGATTCCTGACATTTTACAGCTATTCGCGGACTGGGTTACTTATTCGGTATTAGGATTAGTAGCAGGGAGCCCACTTGCATCATCGGTCAATTTTTTTATCTACGACTCGATCAAGGTCACCGCCCTCCTGGCAGTCATCGTATTTTTTGTCGGGATTGTCCGGACCTTCATCACCCCGCAAAAGGTGAAGAAATGGGTAGGTGGGAGGACCGAAGGGGTGGGAAACGTCCTCGCAGCACTGCTTGGAATTCCTACGCCCTTCTGCTCGTGTTCAGCAGTCCCCCTCTTCATCGGGTTCGTAGAATCAGGAGTCCCCCTCGGGATTACGTTCTCATTCCTCATCGCTTCGCCATTGATCAATGAAGTTGCAATCGCGATGCTTTTTGCATTATTCGGGTGGCAGATTGCAGCACTCTACATCGTATCAGGTCTAATCATCGCGATTGTCGCCGGTATCATTATCGGGCGGCTCCACCTCGAAGACCAGGTCGAAGAGTTCGTCTATAAATGCAAGTTACACGACCAGCCGGACAAGGTAATGACATGGCGGGACCGGTCGGACTTCGCCGTAGGTGAGTCAAAGAGTATCACCCTGAAGGTCCTGCCGTATATCCTCATCGGTATCGCAATCGGGGCAATAATCCATGGGTATGCACCGGCAGATTTCCTCGTGAATATCGCAGGTCCGGATAATCCTTTTGCAGTCCCCATCGCAGTTTTGATAGGAATTCCACTCTATTCGAATGCGGCCGGAATGCTCCCGATTTTGGATGTCCTCACATCAAAGGGCATGGCGTTTGGGACAGCCCTTGCCTTCATGATGTCGGTGATCGGGTTATCACTCCCTGAAATGATCATCCTGCGAAAAGTAATAAAAATAAAACTTATCGCGGTCTTTGTAGGAATTATGTTTGTGGCAATTACGATAACCGGGTTACTATTCAACGTGATACTCGGTTGATAACAGGAAAATACCGGTGATCACAATGGCAGAAAAACCATGCTGTGCTGTGGATGCACTCCGAAGAATCAGACAAATCGAGGTGAAAGAGATTCTCACCGGTTTCACCATGCGGAATGACAGTATCAGCGAGGTGAAGTAACCCGGGTCAACTGAAAGAACATGAAGTCCTTGACGCGCCGATGAAGCAGGTTAAGATTTATAATTATAATCCACCAGGCGTTCAGGAAGCATATACTGATACAATCATGCGGAAAATATCACGCCTCCAGAAAGAATAATTGATCCGACGGAGTGTGTGCCTGGCGTTCGAATTTAAATGATAATATCGACGGGTAAATTTATTCTATCACCCAATTTTTATTCAAATTCAATTTAATATGAAATGCATATCTTTATCTGGTAATACTTCCGATGTTTCAAATAATTTAGAAACAATGGATCAGAGGAAATCTTCATTTTGTCAATATCCGGCAATACCCGTTATCCAAAATTTTAGTATCCCCTGGGAAGGTTGGCGAACACTAAAAACTGAACACAACAAGGTTGAGAATTATGGTAACCATTGAAGTACTCGGGACCGGTTGCGCAAACTGCAAACGGCAGATGAGCAATGTCGAAGCAGCGGTCAAACAGCTCGGCATTACTGCAGAGATCGTAAAAGTTGATGATATGGCTCAGATCCTGGAACGCGGCGTGATGATGCTGCCGGCGATCATTATCGACGGCGACCTGAAAATCTCTGGCAGGGTTGCCGATGTGCCGGAGATCAAGAAATTCCTGGCCGGGGGTGCCTGAAATGGCACAACAACCAACCTGCTCGTGCAGCAATACCACAGGAACCGCCGGGCCGACACGGATTATCTTTCCCTGTGCGGGACAGGCAAACACCGGACAACTCACGAACCTTGCGGCAATCCAGTTAACAGAGGAAGGATACGGCAACATTGCATGCGTAGCACTACTCGCAATCGGTGCCGAAGGAGTACTTGCAAACGCAAAGAAGGCAGATGAAGTGATCATCCTTGACGGTTGCCCGATGCTGTGTGCGAAAAAGATCGCAGCAGAACAAGGAATCATCCCCGGACAGCATATCATTGTAACTGAACTGGGTATCGTGAAAGCCGGGTCACGAGACTACACAGATGCCGATATCGAAACCGTGGTTTCGGCGGCCTGGGAAGGTGCCGGCAGAACAGAAAACCAGGGGAAAAACGGGAAGAAACCCGGACAAGGCGGTTGTGGCTGCGGGGACCGTTGCGGCGGTAAGTGCTGAAAATTCGTCATACTGGTGATCAGGCATGGTAACCATGGCAACAGGAAAACGACTCTCATTTCTTGACCGATACCTGACGCTCTGGATCTTCCTGACGATGGCGATTGGTATCGGGATCGGTTATTTCTTACCCGCAGTTCCTGTCCTAATCACGGGACTTTCCGTAGGTACTACATCGATCCCGATTGCGATCGGGCTTATCCTCATGATGTACCCGCCACTCGCGAAGGTGCGGTATGAGGAGATCGGGAACGTGTTCCAGAATACGAAGGTCCTCGGGCTCTCCCTTGTCCAGAACTGGATTGTCGGCCCCGTGCTGATGTTTGCCCTGGCAGTCATTTTCTTACGGGACCAGCCGATGTTCATGTATGGGTTGATCCTCGTTGGAATCGCCCGGTGCATCGCGATGGTTATTGTATGGAATGATCTGGCCGAGGGCGACTGTGAGTACTGTGCCGCAATTGTGGGCCTGAACTCGATATTCCAGGTCTTTTTCTACGCCGTTTACGCGTGGTTCTTCATCACATACCTGCCCCCGTTACTCGGCATCGGGGCGGGTTCTGCGGTTTCTATCACCATGACGGAGATAGCCAAAAGCGTCTTCATCTATCTCGGCATCCCGTTCATCGCCGGAATCGTGACACGGTATACCCTGATCCATCTGAAATCAAAGCAATGGTACGAACAGGTCTTCATCCCGAGGATCTCGCCGATCACGCTCATCGCCCTGCTCTTTACGATCATCGTGATGTTCTCCATGCAGGGAGAATATATTGTCAATGTGCCGTTCGATGTCGTACGGGTAGCCATCCCACTGCTCTTCTACTTCGTGATAATGTTCTTTGTGAGCTTCTGGATGTCCCATCGGATCGGAGTAGATTACGCGAAGTCCGCTTCGCTCTCGTTTACCGCTGCATCCAACAATTTCGAGCTTGCAATAGCGGTCGCAGTGGCGGTCTTCGGGATCGCATCGCCGGCGGCATTTGCAACCGTGATCGGCCCGCTTGTAGAAGTGCCGGTGCTGATCTCGCTCGTGAACGTCTCACTCTGGCTCAAAAAGAAATGGTATAGCGGAGAGAGCGGCAACAGCTGCAGTCCGGTGCTGCGATGACCAAAAACGGTAAAGGAGAACCAATGCAGATAAACATCATCAGCGACGGGTTATTCGGGAAACGGGCATTTGAGAATATCGGCCAGCAGTTCACCTGCCGTTGGGTCATGGTCCCTTACTCAGGGTCCGGATTCATGGATGATGTCGAGATCGATCTGCCACCCTGTGATCTCTGCATTTCCTATGCCCGTCACCCGGATGTTATCCTGGCTATTGTTGAACAGGGAATACCGGTAGTGGTCGGTATCACCCCCGGCCCAGGGCTTGTCCGCCAGGCGAAGGGGGTCAACCCCAACGTTGCCTCTGCCCCTACCATGTGCTCACTTGAACCAACAACAGGGTGCAAAGAGATTGACCTGTATGCAGAGAAGTTCGGCCTTCCCGGTTTTGTGACCACCGTGGAAAACGGAACGATCTCCGGGATTGAGATTGTAAGGGAAGCTCCGTGCGGTTCGACACGGGGAGCTGCTGCTGAATGTGTAGGCATGACGCTCTGCGCTGAAACGCTCAGGCATTTCGGCCTCCGGATCTGTCATCACTGCGTTGCCCCCCGGTTCGGCAAGACCTGTGACAAAGAAGTTTCAGGGGCCCTGCATGTCCGGCAGTTGCTCCATAGTATTCCAAATGAAGCGCTGGCTGCTGCAGGACTTGAAAAATTCAGTGATGAGATGGACCAGATACTGGAAGAGTTCCGGAAAAAACAGGCAGGATCGGTGTGAAGAGTCATGCTCAAAGTATCACCTCATGAAGCCTACCCATCCGAAGAGGGGCGTTACCTGAGAGGCAACGATTACTCCCCGGTAGCGGTTATTATCATCCTGACTACCGATGCCGAAGAGATCCCACCCGAGATTGAACGCCTTGTACGGACAGGCGTGGAGAGCGGCGCTGCACTTTCGGGGACCTTGCAGACGGCAAATATCGGCATCGAGAAGGTTATCTGTAATATCGTTGCGAACCCGAACATCAGGTTCCTCATCCTTGGCGGCCCGGAGTCCGAAGGGCACAAGACCGGCGATGCGGTCA
>JAPKXR010000328.1 GCA_026394715.1 Methanomicrobiales archaeon
GGTAGACGCGAAAGAAAAAACCCCGGAGAATGCGAAGATACCGGACAAAAAAACTCTCCAGCTGGTGGGGGATATTCTCAATAAAGTGAGAAACGGACAGTTTTTACAGGAGAGTGATCTGGGAATCGATCCGGAGAAGACGAATTTTTTTATTCTTGGTTTGTCGCCCAACAACGCGAGACTTGCAGTGCGATATTGGTACCAGGACAAATTTGGGAATTTTATCACCCGTGTTGCACGGCATCACCTGGATATGGAAATTATCCGAGATAATATCGGACCGCATTACATTTCGGTGTACAATCTGTTGAAGCAGACTGTCCCCCAGAGTTCTAAGGACCAAGCAGTTTCACCGCTCCTTGGCGGGCTTCTTATGAGAGCAATCCTGGGGAATACCCAGTACCCTGTTCAGATGTACAATGCAATACTCAGTCGGGTGAAGGTTGAGAGATCAATCAACTATGTCAGGGCAGGTTTCATTAAAGCCTATCTGTTGCGACTTACCAGATTTAGATCGACAAATTTAAAGGAGGATTTGATTACCGTGAGTTTGAATGAAGAGAGTTTAAATGTGCCATACCGTCTTGGAAGACTGTTTGCCGTACTGGAAAAAGTGCAGAGTGAAACGAACAAGGAGATGAAGAGCACGATTAACAGCAAGTACTTCAGCAGTGCTTCAACGACGCCTGCTGTTGTATTCCCTGTTTTATTGAAACTTGCTCAGCACCACGTCGCAAAGTCAGACTGGGGATTCAAATCAAATCAGGCAATCGAAGAAATTCTGATGGGTATTGATGAGTTCCCTGCATATCTGACTCTTGAAGATCAGGGTATGTTCATGATTGGATATTACCATCAGCGCAAGGCATTTTTCAAGAAGAAAGAGAGCAGTCCGGAAAAGGAGGTTAAATCATGAGTGAAATTATCAAGAATCGTTACGAGTTTGTGTTGTTATTCGATGTTGAGAACGGGAACCCCAATGGTGACCCGGATATGGGAAACATGCCACGGGTTGATCCCCAGACAGGATATGGTATTGTGACGGATGTTTGTCTCAAACGAAAGATTCGGGACTATGTTGACATGGTCAAAACTGGAACTGCGGGGTATGACATCTACGTCAGATCAGGTTCTGTCCTCAATTTGCAGAACAAAAAAGCGTATGATGTTGTCAAACCCAAAGATCCCAAAAAACCAAAAAAAGATGAAGAAGCGGCATTGACCAAATTCATGTGCGACAACTTCTTTGATATCCGCGCATTTGGTGCGGTGATGGCAACGGAAGTGAATTGCGGTCAGGTCAGGGGTCCCGTCCAGATCAATTTTGCCCGCAGCATGGACCCGATCTTCCAGCAGGATGTCACCATCACCCGTTGTGCATTCTCTAACGAGAAAGATGCTGAAAAAGGTCAGACGATGGGTAAGAAACAGATTGTGCCGTATGGATTATACCGTGCGGAGGGATACATATCAGCAAATTTAGCCAGGAAAACCACCGGATTCAATGCGGATGATCTGGCGTTACTTTGGGATAGTCTGGTGAATATGT
>JAPKXR010000313.1 GCA_026394715.1 Methanomicrobiales archaeon
ACCACGAATAAATGGTTCAATGCACCGATATAAATCGTTAACCAAACCTGTATCAGTTTTGATAAGATTTTTCCTTCCCCCTCCTTTTTCACGAATACGTTCATTTTCCCCAGTAATTATCTTTTGAGGTAATCTTTGAACTTCTTTCTGCCCTTTAGTGACTGTATTTCTCGAAACTCCTGTAGTTTCTGCGACATAGGTTATCCCTCCTCGACCAAACGCCAAAGCTTCGTTGCCTAACCAAAGTCGTCTTGATTTTTCATCTAAATGTTTACTAATAGTATCATATCGATTTTTCAAACTACTACCTGACACCATATAATAATAGTATATTTCTTTACCTATAGATCAAGTTATTGTTTCACAAGCTCGAAGCGTCCCCTTCACACGTTGAATGATATCCTCTTCGCCATGCGCAGTAAGAAAGATAAATGGAAGGTTCCCCTGCTTGTCAAGGACCTTTGCAATTTCAATACCATCCATCTCTCCATCAAGGTTAATATCCAGGATGATAAGGTCTGGCTTTTTCTCTTTGATGAGTGCCAGGGCATCAATACCGTTTGCTGCACGTCCACAGATCGTGTATCCTAGTTTTTTCAGTCGCCATTCCTCTACACTGGCGATGACTGAATCATTTTCAACAATCAGGATTCTTGCGCTGGGTTTCATGGGTGCTCGCGTCAACCGGTTAACTATCTATGATCAATATACCTGGTACTTAAAAAAACTCCTGATTGGGAAGGGCAGACCGGTAACTCCCTTTCGACACCGCCATTTCGAACCGTGCTCCCTTCCCCGGCTCTCCCGTCTCGCGGATGGTGATGCCGGTGATGTCAAGGATCTCCCGGGAAAGGGCCAACCCAAGTCCGGTGTTCTTACCAAAACCCCTTTCGAAGATCTTCTCCTTCTCTTCTGCCGGGATACCTACGCCATCGTCCTCGCATACGATGACATGATCTCCATCGCGTTCAAGGACAGAGAACCGGATGGTCGTGATCTTCCCGCCGTACCGAACTGCATTGCCCATGATATTATAGAATACCTTGACAACCAGCGGATCAGCGAACATTTCTGCACCGGCAGGGAGATCATTTTTCACCATGACCCGTCCAGTCCGGGCTTTCGTTGCTGCCGTGTCCACAAGTGTGCGGCAGTTCTGCCAGGCTGGGGCACTGACACCTATTTGTTCGTATTCTTTCGTGAACTGGACCATGGTAGCGATTCTCTCTGCTGCGGTATTAATCGTCACGAAATACACATCGAGGGCAGGATCAGACTTCATTTCTTCAAGCATGCCGAGGTACCCCATCAGGATCGTAAGCTGGTTGTTGATGTCATGCCGGGTGATGCCGGAGAGAATGTTAAGCTTTTTGTTTGCGGCAGCCAGCGATGTTGAAAGTTGCATGAGTTCCTGTTCATGGGACCTCATCTCCGATTCGAGAAGTTTGCGTTCGGTGATATCGAGCAGAAATCCTCGTAATCCTACCGTTATACCATCGACCATGATCGGTACCGATAAGCCCATAACCCAGAAGGTGCTGCCATCTTTCCTCAAAGCCTGGTATTCCAGGTAGTCGCTATCGTTACCTCTGACTTTCTTCTTCACCCGCAAAAAGACTTTATCGCGGTCTCCCGGTGATACCAGGTCGGAGAGGTTCAATCCGTTTGAAAAATCTTCTTCAGTGTAACCGAATTGTTCGAGGCCGTGTTTATTCGCATAGGTAACAGAACCATTCGTATCTGCCTCGAAGATCGTTTCGGGAAACACTTCAGCAAGCTGCCGGAAACGTTCCCTGCTTTCTTTGAGTTCATCTTCAGCCACTTTACGTTCAGTAATGTCGATAAAGGACTCGATCAGTACCTCCTTTCCCCCAAGGACCGTTTTAATAACACTCTTAAGGATGGGTACCTGATCTCCCCGCATTGTGAGAAGGAGCCGTTCAGAGGAATCAACCATTTGCCCGAGATCCGTGACAGGACATCTGCCCGACTCAGCTGGACAGATAAAACGGTGGCATACCATGCCTACTACAGCACCATTACCCACACCAATCATCTCGAGGGCTTTTTGGTTGACCTCAAGAATGGTATGGGTCTCTGCATCAATGATGATGATGCCAAATTGCATCGAGTGGATAATGGAAAGGACACGTCCCTCACTCTCCCTGACCATCCGTTCACTGTTCGTTAGTGCATCGAACTGCGCTTTGAGCTCCTCCCCGGCAGCAGTCAGCTCGTCATAGGCTGCAATGAGTTCTTCGGATTTTTTAACGAGTGCGGTCTCATTCTGCC
>JAPKXR010000375.1 GCA_026394715.1 Methanomicrobiales archaeon
GATCACTATTATCTGGCATCTTATCGTCAACGATGAGGAATACATTGACAAATACAGTGAACCAGAGCAACCAGAATCCAAAAAGGTTCATACAATCCGTATTCCGGCATCAACAACCTACACGCTTGAACAGGTCATTATCCTTGGTATCAGATACAATAAATTCCCTCAATAAACGTGATCCTGATCCTACCTGATTACTCAGATCCTTCAACCACAAACGACACAGGGAAAGCCAAACCCGAGATCGTCAGGCCAACGGCTAACGAGTATGATCGAAAAAATGAGTCCAAGGGGGTAGGAGAACTTTAATATCGATTCAGAAGATCAATGAATTCTTCACGAGTAATTTTTGCACCCTGAATAATTTCCTGTAAAAGACCTCTTCCAATTTCTTCATCAGAATGAATTGGTATCACGGCGATTCACCCATCGACATGCTTCATGATAAGATGACTCCCTTTCTGACGAACGGAAACAAATCCCAGATGATCAAGAATTTTGATGATTTTTCCGGCTTTGACAGGTTTAAATTTCGACAACCTGCACCCCTAAAAAAGTGCCTGATGGCCGTGCGGTTGCCGGCCCTTCGACTTCGAGGTAGAGTTCAATAGCTTCTTTTACGCGTTTTATCAGTTCATCAAGACTTTTCGCCTGCGTGTGGCAACCTGGAAGACCTGGAACTATGGCAAAAAAATAATCGTCTTCATCCTTCCCGATGATAACATTGAATTTTATATTCCTACCATTCCAATTCACTATTTCAATGTTCTATTGTAAAAAGCATTTACAAAAAAAAAATCAACGATATGCTATCGCCAGCACGGCTCACCGAGGCGAGCTGGATCGCAGGGGCTAACCTAATTTCCTCCTCACTCCCCTGCACCCCTACCCCCTCGTCCCCGGCCTCCACCTTTCGCCGCCCCGTACATACAACCGACAACCACGAATCACATGGTGAAAGCAAAACCTAGATCGCATGAACGACATATGACGAGCGAGATCGAATATTATGCCTGTATCGTTCTGAAAACCTATATAAACACCCGGTCGAAATGGGTCGCTGTCGCACTGATCGGAGCCAGAAGTCTTTGTATACCTGGATCTTTCACCTGAATTATAAATGGCCATTTGGGAGAAATTTTTCAATCTCATCAATGAAATCAGCGAAATCATTAAGGTGTGCAGTGAGAAGATCAAACGCAAGTTGGTCATCGATTTTGCCGTACCGGTGGACAACAATATTCCGGAACCCTTTCATGGCATGTATTTTTTCCTGCATCTGTTTACTAATAATATTTTTATTGACAAGGTTGTCAAGAATATCATCATCTTCTCCAGGAATCCCTAGTTCAAGGTCTGTGTTTACGATCGCACAGATATCAAAAATATCCTCGATTGCAAATTCAATCCGTTTATAGATTCCATCTTTTACAAGACCCAGAAACATAAAATCTTTTACAGATTGGGGTAGATTTTCCCGGACAAGGGTAACACACTCGACAATCTCGGTAATCTTGATACGAATAATTGTTTCCCGCAAGCGTTTTTGTTTCATTGTATCATTGCCTGACCTGTATAATCATACAGGCGGTGTTTGAAGTCCTCGAAGTCACGCAGGGTATCAATCGCTCTCTCGTATAAAAAACGGGTGTTCCGCACAAAAACAGGTATGCCGCGGATTACCTCGACCCTCACATAGAGTGGAAGTTGTTGAAAAATCTGGATATCAAACCTGGTGCCGGGAAGGTCAGAAAGGGCCCTATGACGGAATTGTGCGGCATCCCCGGAACACCCTTCATAATAAACACAGAGATCAATATCCGATTCCGGGCTCATACGTTCTTCAGCAGCCGACCCGTACAGAATAATAAATTGTACGTGCTCAAATCCCGAAAGTTGTTGCATTTGTCGTACGGCGCAGTCCATTAAATTATGGATAGCATTATTCTTCAGAAAAGATCTCTTATCTTGTGGCACGACACATTTCCTCTGCTGTTAGGTTCTCCTGCTATTCCCTTTAACCTTTCTCTCAATCAAACCCGGATTTACGCAGTTGAATTGGACAGATCAGCAATCCCCTGCACCCTATCCCCCTCGTCCCGGCCTCCACCTTTGGTCACATCCCGTCCATCCCGCCGCCAACCGCGAACAACACGGGGGAAGCCAAACCATGATCGCTCGGCCCACGGCTAACGATTGAGATCGTGAAAAGTATCGCGATGTACCTCGCAAATATAATATATAAGGAAGGGTTGACGGGAACGAAAAAAAGGATCAAATATCAGGACTACCTTTTTTGAGAATGT
>JAPKXR010000395.1 GCA_026394715.1 Methanomicrobiales archaeon
CGGACGAAGTACTACCGGTTGATCCGGCGGCAGCTTTACCACTACCGGATGGTGCTGCAGTAGTCGTGGTGACTCTGGTGGTTACTTTCGTGGTTCCCGCTGCAGGGTTCTGGTCAAATTGGGCCGGGTCAACCCCATATTTTATTGCCTCGGCATTGATGTCAAATGGGGTGATCGGTCCCAGGCCGTTTGCCGTGGCAGTAACCATCTGTCCTGCAGGTACCAGGACCACCGCTCCGGTTTTTTTCGACATGAAAGAGACGGTACCATCGATAACTTTCAGAACAGATGAAGAGCCTGTTTCTTCACAGACAAGGGTGGTTCCTTTTATTCCAGCCACAGCTTGGCTCATATCTACCTCCATAGTCCCGCCCACCATCATCTTCTTCACGTTGACCCAGATATTGCCCGCAACCAACCCGATCTTGCTGTCTTTACTCGGAGGCTGGGTTACAACAATCTCGGACTCGGACTTCAGGAGGAATGTGCTCATGTCAGCAAATCCAATAATTGCACTGCTATCCTCCCCGGTCTTGACATGATCGTCCACATTTATCACGGTGTTCATTTTGGCATATTCCCATGACTTGGGATCACTGTCACACCGGATTTCTACCTGGCCGCTCAGGCTGCTAAATCTGGCTCCGGATTCTACTCCGGGAGTACACGTGACCGTTGGAGTTACGGTGGGGGTTACTGTGGTAGGTAATGGTCCTGACTTTTTGATACCCCTCCAATTCCAACCGGTACTTGACTGGTCAAGTCCACACGTCCCTGTAAAAGTAGCACAATCACCAGAGACCGTGATAACGAACCCGCCGGCATTTTTCGGCCCCGTGTAAGTCGGTGCTTCCGACCAGCGTCCGGTGAACGTATTCCCGGACATGGTCCCGTCGAGCTTGCCGGAATTGGCATTATAGTTGCCATGCACCGAACTTCCTGACTGGGTGATGACCAGTGTCAATGTGCTGGACTCTGTGATAAAATCCCACGTACCCGTGAGATCACATGCGGCGGATGCGGCGGAAATAAAAAATAACACCGAAAGCACCAGCGTAACCAATCCAAAATATGACCTTGTTTTCATCTGATTCCAACTCCAATCATTTTTTAAATTTTCTGGACACCGTTTCGGATACACGAAGTTAAGGATAAAAATTATCCCGATCGATCATTTCAACAAACCGGCATCTTAAACTGGTTACTAACCTTTGTGCATTTAATAATCTATCTAAAAAGGCTTCAGCAAGCCGTGACTCCTAAAAAAGCTCAATCATATCGTGAGCCCAAAAAAATAACGTTTGTCTTTCAATACTCCTTTATGGGAGTATAATGAAATTGAGCCTGGTAGAACAGGAACGAAAACAGCTTATCCCGCGATTCATAAAAGGGGTCTGCCCAGTGGATAATTACAGGATATTTTTACTGGATATTAAAAGATTGTACAGGTAAATAGAATGGTACCATGGCGGGGGATTGACAGCCTTGAGCTGGTAGAGTAATGGGGGCTTAAAATGTGGACCCGGGGTGCAGCGGTCATTATGCACCTCCCCCTGTCATCCCCCACGCTCCGTTCGGCACCGTGATCTCGAACCGTTTATTCACCGGTCTTCCCACCCCTTAACTGCCGGCTCCGGGAACCGGATCGTATAGGACGTCCCCCTATCCGTGCTGATATCAAGAGTCCCCCTCAACTGGTGCTGTACAATGAGCTTTATCAGGTAGAGCCCGAGGGTGCGGGTTACGGTGACATCCGTCCTTTCTGGTATCCCAATACCATTATCTGCGATATTGAGGAGATAGTTGCTGTCCTCACGTCGCAGGGTGAGTGTAATGGAACAGGATTTCCCGCGTATTTCTTTACATGAAAAAGTTTTCGGGAAGGCATATTTCAGCGAGTTGGTAATAATCTCGGTCATGACCAGGCCGCAGGGGATAGCGGTCTCTATGGGCATCGTGACATCTCCCATCTCGATTCTGCACCGGATATCGTTTTCCGTCCCGTACGCCTGGAACAGGTACATTGTTTTTTCCGCCCGCTTTCTCTCGGTGATGTCATGTATAATGACCAGGTCGGCGGGTTGCCCATGCCAGGATGTCTTTGCAGCGGAAATCTCTACGGGTACATTTTTTCCATCTTTATGAAGTAGTGAGGTTACGTACTGTTGTGGAATATCTTCCCCTAACAGTCTTTTTCTGAACCTTTCTATCAGTGTTGCTGCCTCATCGGGGACCACCAAATCCTTAATGCTGCTTTTTTGCAATTCGGTAACACTGTAACCCAACATTTCACATACCCGCCGGTTAGCGTATGTATGGGCTTCCTCGGTTACAGCAACAAGGATACCATCATTGGCGTTCTCGGCGAGTGCTTTAAATGTCCCCTCGCTTTCCCGGAGCGCGTCATCTGCTTTCTTCCAGTCAGTGATATCGTGGATAATCCCGATGACCCCCACGATTACTCCCTGGTCATTAAAATGAGGACTATAAATACCGGATACCCACCCCGATTTTCTGGTCTGCGGGACATGGTAAGGCGTGTCTGGCGATTGGACTGTTTCCCCACTCAGTGCCCGTTGCAGCAAAATGTGTATCTTCTGCTCCTTTAGGTGAGGGAACAGGTCAATGGCATTATTCCCCAGCGCTTCTGTTGCGGAAATTCCGGTAATGGCTTCCATGAAGGGGTTCCATACCCGGTAGTTAAAATTCCGGTCATAGACAATAATGCCTTCTTTCGCATTGTGGATAATTTCCTGTATGAATTGTTCTCTCTCCTTAAG
>JAPKXR010000128.1 GCA_026394715.1 Methanomicrobiales archaeon
TCTGTACCTGACGGAAAATATTCCCTATTTTTCAGACATTCTCATTATTTCCGCTGTGTGCACCACGTGCGGGTACCGTTATGTCGACACCCAGCTCTTAAAAAGTGCCGAGCCGGTGCGGTACGAGATGCCTGTTACTACCACAGACGACCTTGATGTGCGGGTGGTCCGGAGCATGAGCGGCGCTCTTGAGATCCCGGAACTTGGCGTGAGAATCGATCCCGGGCCGGCGTGCGAGGGTTTTATCACAAACGTCGAGGGGGTACTCTCCCGGATCGAGCGTGTTGTGGAGGGGGCACTGCACTGGGGTAACGACGAAGAGAAAGATAACGCCCGGCTGCTCCTCGCAAAGATTTCCCGCGTGAAGAGCGCCACACACCCGGTAACGCTTATCCTACAGGATCCGTCGGGCAACAGCGTGATTTTGTCAGACAAGGCAATAAAGAGGGATTACCAGGCAGAGCCTGAGTGATTCGCGTTCTTTTGAGGATTTTAAAAAAACCCTGTTAATAGATGAAGTTTTGATTAAACTTCGTCATGAATAAGTTGTCAACGGCGGTTCTAATTTCCCCACTCGCGGCGGAATAAATTCCCCATATTGGTCGGAATAAATTCCCCAGTGCGACACTCAGGATCAGGTATCTGAAGTGTTGCCTATGATAGACGAGGAGGAATACCTGATGCTACGAGAACTTGCACAAGAACAGGAGATCACAACCGGAAGGGTCAACATCTGTGCCCTATCCAAACAGATGGGGTACGATCGAAAGACCATCCGGAAATATCTATCGCCGCGGAAATCCCCGTTAGAGCTGCATCGACAACAGAGAAAAAGCAAATTGGATCCGTTCAAGGACCACCTGCGTCAACGTCTTGAGCAATTTCCCCGGCTCAGTTCAGTCAGGCTCCTTGAAGAGATACAAAGTCAGGGATATACCGGAAGAGATACCATACTCAAGGATTATCTCCGCGCGGTCCGTCCCAAACCCACAACCCTCGCAGAAATCCGGTATGAGACCAAACCGGGAGTTCAGGCACAGGTTGACTGGTCAGACTGCATTTACGTACTCCCGGATGGAACTCGAAAGAAGGTGTATTGCTTTTCAATGGTTCTTGGATATTCCCGGATGAGGTACGTTGAGTTCCACACCACAACCAACCTTACCACCTTTCTAAAATGCCATCAAAATGCGTTTGAATATTTTGGGGGAGTCACGCAGGAGATCCTGTATGACAACATCAAAGTTGTAGTCATCAACCGAAAAAATCCGTCAACAGCGTCAGACTTTCATCCAGCATTTGTCGATTTGCGGGACCATTATGCCTTCACCGCGTACCTCTGCCGCCCGTATCGAGCGAAAACTAAAGGGAAAATTGAACGCGCGATCGGTTTCGTCAAGGACAATTTCATTTATGGTCGAATATTCTCATCTATAGATGACCTGAACAATCAGGCAAGACAATGGATGGAGAAAGTCAACCATCAGGTACATGGGACAACCTTCGAAATTCCGGCAGATCGATTCCCGAAAGAAAACCTCCGGAGTATCTCGTCTATTCCACCATACCTCATCAAACGATATGAAGAGCGGTTGATCTCTAAAGACTGCTATGTATCGCTCTATGGAAACCGGTACTCAGTTCCGTGGCAGTATGCCCGAAGGAATGCTGGCGTAGAGGTAATTGATCAACGGGTGTTGATCGCCGTTGATGGAACGGTAATCTGTGAGCATCCGCTCTTGGAAGGAAGACACGAAACATCCCGGAAAAAAGAACATTTTGAAGGGTTGTTGAAAGCAATTAGAGACGAAACCCGTGGGAAGATGCCGCCGGTAATCACGCGGACCACTACGGTGTCAACAAGCAGCGTTGAAAAACGTTCATTGTCTGAATACGATCAATTGTGCAGAGGTGCGAAGGATGCCCCCACTTCTGCTTGATCAGGTTCATCAGCATCTGACAATGCTGAAACTGGAAACTATGGATGCGATCCTGGAGCCAACTATGGAACAGGCGATGTCTGACCATTTCAGTCCTCTGGAAACGATCGGTTTCCTAGCTGAGAAGGAGTGGAAAACCAGGGTTTCTTCAACGATATCAACCCGTATGAAGTATGCCAGATTTCCGGTGAAGAAACGGGTAGAGGATTTTAATTTCCAGTTTCAGCCAACCATCGATCCGACCGTCCTCCGGGATCTGATGACACTCCGGTTCATTCAGCAGTCGGAGAATATTGTGTTTCTGGGTCCACCGGGCGTAGGAAAAACGCATCTGGCTATTGGGCTTGGGGTCGCTGCGATTGAAGCAGGGTTTCCGGTTCTGTTCATCAATGCTTCAATCCTGATAGAACGGTTGAAGGATGCTTACCGGCAGGATCAGCTTGACCGATATCTAAAGAAACTGGTCAAGCCAAAGTTGCTGATAATCGATGAAATCGGTTACTTGCCCTTTGATTCAGCTGCTGCATATTGTTTCTTTCAACTGATATCACGACGATATGAGCGGGTGTCAACTATCTTTACTTCGAACAAGTCGTTTGGGGATTGGGGAGAAATTTTTCGGGATCAGGTGATTGCTGCTGCGATTCTGGACCGGATTCTCCACCATTGTACTACGATGAATATCCGGGGTGAAAGTTATCGCATGAAAGACCGATTGAAGCGCGATACGTTAAGCATTCAACAAATCTGACCACTGATAGTGGAATTGAAAATTTGATCGAAAGATTTATCTGGGGTGGGGAAAAAGTACCGACGGAAGTGGGGATTTTTACACCGCCGTTGACATCCGTACTAAATTACACATTATGATGAAAGATAATGGACTTGCCAAACAATTTTCAATTGAAAA
>JAPKXR010000344.1 GCA_026394715.1 Methanomicrobiales archaeon
AATCGGCCGCATTTGACCCCGTTTGGTTTAGGGGCCTGATAAAGTCATTTACGGGGATTTCAGACATATTCAGCCTGCAATTGGGCTTTATTTTTGGGTTAATCATTTTTCCCGAGTTTCATAAAAATCACCGTTTTCACACCTTAACGGCGCTTTTCCCGGCGTTTTATGGATAAGGGTCAAGCTCAAAGGAGCCGGTGACGAAGGAGGTTAACAACAGGTAATGGCATATTGTTTGGTGGTTTCATGATAGTTCCTGGTTTAACCTGAACATGTGTAACCATTGAGGTCCATCAAGAGATTCGATATGCTTCACTATCGGTATTGAAAGAAAGGGATTATTTCTTATATCCTGTCTTTTCGTCAAGTTTCTTTTCAAGGTCCCACAGGAGGAACAGGTCAACATCGGCATAGGTTTTCTGCCCCACCTCGAATGGGTTGTCCATATCTCTTATCAGTAGCAGGAGTGAGATGAGTAGCATTGAGAGTACCGTAAACAGGACAAGCCCTTCGTAGTAGGGATCAAGTTTAACAAAAAACAGTAAGATGATCACTCCCGCGGCAGCCAGTTCAGAAATTGCGTATGCTGCCGGTATGAATGATGTATCGGCAATGGTTTTTACCCGGTGCGAAAGGCGGTCAATGGCTGTAAGTTCACTTTTTAGTTTGATGATAAAATTCGGTGGAACTCCCTCGTCAACAAGTGTTGAAATATCTGAGGTAACTGCATCAATGGCCTTGTCCATCGCTTCAAGGTCCCAGGTGTTATCCCGAAAATTCTTATTGATACAACGCATCAGGGCCGCGACATTTCCCTGCATCCCCGCAATAAGCGTACCATTCTTTACCCGGACTAGTGTAAGGTCACTGTACATTGTCCTGATAGAAGTCACAATCTCACCTGGGATCTTCTCGCTTTCCTTATAATCTGTCAAAGTACCGGCGAAAATAATCGCGATGGTAAAAATCGCACCACCGATAAACGCGGTGATAAGGTTCGTCACAGATAGAATGTCAAATTTAAGGTAATCAAAAACCAGCCTAACGATAAGCAGGGTGATAGTGATCCCTAACGCCTTAAAAATAAGGCCCCATTTAGTCATGATTAATTCCATAACAATCACATGATTTCTCAATTATGAAAATTCTTTGTCTGATCCATTGTCGTTCACCGTATTGCCGGATTATACCCGTGAATACAGTCATATTTCATCCGGACGGAGGGCCATACAATCCTCTATGTTTTACTGATCCTGCATTCCAGTACTTGAACAGTTCAAACCAGAGAATGCTGAGTATTCCTGCTACCGCACACAAGGCGAGGTCAGCAGCAGACAGGGCTCCAAACCGGAACAGGTCCTGTAGGAATGGCACGTACAGGACGAGAGCAAGGGAGAACACGGTCCCCAGGAACACGTACACCAGTGCCGTGTTTGGTGAAAATATGTTGGTTAAGATAGTTTCTGACCAGGACCTGTTTGTCAGGATCAGGCAAAGATCGGCAATTACTATGGTAGTAAAGGTCATTGCACGCACCTCGTTCTCTGCTATTCCCCGTGAGAGCGCGTTGACGTAGATGATCAGGACAATAGCGAGGACCACGAATCCCTGGAGAAGACTGAGTGTAAGAGTGCGGTGGGTAAAGAGCCCTTCATCTTTTCTTCGTGGTGGCCGGTTCATCACGTTCTTCTCTTCTGGTTCTGCCTCAAACACTGTTGAGCATGCGGGATCGATGATCAGCTGGAGAAAGGCTATATGCACCGGCATGAGGATAAGCGGCAGGTTGAACAGGATTGGGATCAGTGACATACCGGCAATAGGGACATGGACCGAGAAGATAAACGCGATTGCCTTTTTTAAGTTGTCAAAGATTCTCCTGCCAAGTTTTACGACAGAAACGATGGAGATGAAATCATCATCGAGCAACACGAGCGAGGACGCTTCCCGGGCCACGTCTGTACCCCTTCCACCCATAGCAATGCCGATATCAGCAGATTTCAGGGCAGGGGCATCGTTCACGCCGTCACCGGTCATAGCGACCACCTCGCCGTTGGCTTTGAGGGCATTGACAATCCGGAGTTTCTGTTCCGGTACTACCCGGGCAAAGATGCTGAC
>JAPKXR010000298.1 GCA_026394715.1 Methanomicrobiales archaeon
CTACCCGAATTCCAGTTATCAGGCAGGGACCAGTCCTTGTCAGGGATGTGAGTAATATCCATTTTTCCTCCAGACCACATACCCGAATACTGTTGTTCGACTGTTTTATAATCTAACCATTCTCTACTTCCAGGTCCATTCGTGTGCCATCCTTTCTTTGACTGGTCAAGATAGACCTGGATTACCTCATATGTTCCACTGCCCGCGTTGTTTACGATGGCTAGTCCTTTGGTACCTGATTGATCTGTTGCGATGGATCCAACCGGATATGCCCCCTGGTAGTATGAAGCCGGGGTATGTGATACCAGGAGATTTGAAACACCGACCGGGAGATTTAAGGGAGTCTGAAAATTCAGACCATATACACCAATAAAGGCCACACCAAGGAATGCGCAGCACAGGAGAACGACGGTTTTCCAATGGGTATTTTTCTTTTGGGGAGCTTTCGTAGGATAATATCTCCTTCTTCTCCCCAAGGTCATACACATCCATGGGCAACAGTGAAAGGATGTCCTATCGTGGTCATGCATCCTCAATATCAAGATCGGGGAATGCAATGGCAAATTCCACTTCTTTCTGTGGGAGGCTCTCGTAGAGCTGAACCGCTTCTTCGACTGACAGGGATTTGATGAAGTCTTGTTCGCCACGACGTTTCGATTGGTATTGTACGAAAAAATTTCCTTTCAGCGTTTTGAAAAGGAATGTGTTCCTTCCATGTCGCTCCCAGTTCCTTCCATCCCAGTAGGCATCCGAAGCAATCAGACAGGCAGAGTCTGATCTATACCTCTTGCCATTTACGATAGTACTTAACGATTTAGGGTGCATAATGTTCACTTGTTATTCCAGTTCTTGTTCGCCAGACCCATACCTCGATCGAGGGATGTCTGCATATTCACGATGTAGTCCTGATCCTGTATCCCCAACAAGGATGCAATATCTGTAAAACCCCGGATTAGCTGGTACCCTGAATCCAATTGCCAGGTGTACATCTCCTGCATTGATTCCTTCGAACCTATCGGAGAATTCCCCTTGGATGGGACGGGAATCGAAATCGACTTTGCCCTGCTAATAATATCATAGTCCGTCGTGCTTCCCTCACCAGAAAAGCTGAGTGAATCGAGCGCTGTCGGGGATAGTGCCGATACCCCGCTACGATAAACTCCCTCATAATTCGTAGCTAGAGTGGTTTTTGGAATCGGTTGCTCTCCCGGTATAGTGAGAAGATTCCCGCTAGCCAGGATAATTACCAGAATGAATACGAATAATGCAACAGGAAGTGCGATACTCAACCAGTCGATATTCTTCGTTGTTGTATCTCTACTCCGGCGTCGGATCTTATGGACACGGTGATTGGACCGCCTATGTCTCATGGAAATAACCTCCCTGGATATAATCTGCAGGGAAATATTGGTCAACCATGATTCCCCCCGTACCTTCGAGAAACTGATGTTGTCTCATTTTACCGGTACTCCGTGGGGCTACGTAGTGTCTCTTTCCACCTGATGTTCGGGAGATCCAGGGAGATGAGATGGTCAAGGTTCAGTGGACGGTAATCAATCACTTCAACGCTCACGTTGATCCTTTTTCGATCGCCATCGATGAAGGGAAATTTCGAAAGGTTGTTGTTATGTTCGTGGCCATAGAGTACCCAATCCTTCCAGTCCGGGGGGATTTCATAGGGATTATGAACTAAATAGAATCGGAACCCCTTGTGTTCGATAACTTTGTCATGGACGGTGCCGTTCAGTTTGTGATCGTGGTTACCTCGTATGAAGGTCTTTCGCCCCTTTAAGTTCGTTTTCCAGTATTTAGGGGATCCATGAAAAACAAAATCACCAAGAAAGTACACCGTGTCATCGTTCTTCACCGCATTATTCCAGCGCCTGGCAAGTTCGCAGTCCATTGACTCCGAGTTTTCAAAGGGTCTTTTGCAATATCTTATCACATTTTGATGGCCCAAGTGGAGATC
>JAPKXR010000372.1 GCA_026394715.1 Methanomicrobiales archaeon
GGAGAAATTCTGGACGTATTTATATTAGCCAGCCAATTAATTTCGTCAGAATTTTTTAGTCCCCTAAAAATTATCGTCAAAAAATATAACGATCCTGAAACGAAAGACAATTACATTGCCATGGATTTACGATTGAAAAAATATCCTGAAGATTTAACAGAAAAGATATGGACAATCCGCGATAAATTGTTAGAAAAATATCCGGATGTAGACTGGATTTTAATTTCAATTGATTTTGTGCGTTTAAAGGTCTAATTATGCCGTTCGATTGGGATCAGTACCTGGTTTTCGCGAACGATCTTAAGGACAACCCGGCTATTCAAAATGTAACTTGTTCACGAGAAACATTAGATCGATGTATTGTCAGCCGGGCCTATTATGCTGCATTTCATTTTGCAAAAAAGTATGCTGAGGACCAATCAGGTGAACCGTTTGATCGAGAGGGGATCCACGAAAAAGTCAGACTGTGGTTCCAACAGAATCGATCAGGGTCTTCAATACCCCAGGACTTAAGGGATTTTAGCAGGAAAAGAAATCAATGTGATTATGACGATGATGTGGACGATTTAGAGGGATTAATTATTGATAGCATTAAGTGTGCCAGGAGAATTAAACACATACTACATAGCTATCGTTCAAATTAATTTGGAAATAATAACCCTAATCACGATTCATCATGGAAATTCATTCCCAATACATAAATTCTCATCATTCATATCCATAGCGTATGGTGAAGCGGCTGGTACCGTATGGGATCATGAACTATGCCGAGCTTGTTCTGAAGCAGGCATATTTCATCGATAAGACCGAATATATTTCAACGTTAGAGGATATCTCAAACCCGGTATATCTTCGCCCCCGCAGGTTTGGAAAATCACTCTTCTGCTCCATGCTCCAGTATTACTATGACCTTAAAGAATCTCCCCGTTTTTTTGAGCTCTTTGGCCACACCTGGATCGGACAGCACCCCACCGGAAAACAGAACGCCTACATCGTATTAAAACTGGACCTCTCCACAATAGAAACGAATGATAATCTCCAAAGTATCGAACGGAATTTCAGGCGCACCTGTAACGCCGCTCTTATTGAAATGAAAAATTCGTACCCCGGACTTATGCAGAACATGCCGGAGATAAACCCGGATGAGAGTACCTCGACGAACCTTTCGATATGGTTACAACACCTGAAAAGTACCAATGCCCCGCAGGTTTATGTCATCATTGATGAATACGACAACTTCGCAAATCATCTGATTACCACGCACCAGGACTCCCTGTACCGGAGAATTACTGCTGATGATAGTTTTCTGAAATCATTCTTCAAGGCACTGAAAGCAGGCAGGCAGACGGGGGCAATAGCAAATATTTTCATCACGGGTATCCTCCCCGTCACCATTGATGATCTCTCATCGGCCTATAATATTGCAGACTTCGTCACGTTACATCCACAGCTCGAAGGAATGCTCGGCTTTACAGAGACTGAGATAAACCATCTTCTTGACCAGGTATACAGGGATTATGAGTTTGGTCCGGAGACCCGGCCGGCGGTGGATGAAGTCATTAAAAGCCAGTACAACGGCTATCATTTTGTCAGTGGAAAGGAAGGGGCCGCACTCTACAACTCTACCATGGTCATGTACTTTATCAGGGAATTCTGCCGGTCCCGTACCATTCCAAACAATCTTATCGACCTGAACCTGCGGACTGATCTCTCGTGGGTGCAGCGGATCACAGGAGCTCACCCGGATAGCACCGCAGAAATCGTAAGCCAGCTGGCATCGGAAAACACAATACGGTATGATCAGGACGCCCTCATCACGCAGTTTAACATGTCAGACTTTTTCAAACCGCAGTTCTATCCGGTATCTTTCTTTTACCTTGGCCTGCTGACAAGAAAAGATGATTTTTACCTCTGCCTTCCGAACCTCTCGATGAAGAAGATATTCATCGAATACTTTAACGATCTCTACCATATTGATGTCGGGACCAGATATACGGAATTTATGGAGAGATTTGTTGTATCCAACCAGGATATCGCAGGGCTCTTTTCCGGATACTGGCGTGAGTATGTCAGCCAACTCCCTGAAGCGGTATTTGCAAAGGTGAACGAAAACTTCTACCGGACGACATTTTACGAACTCTGCAGCAGGTTCCTGTCAAAGTGGCTTACGTTTAATATTGAACGGTCGTACCCTGCGGGCAGGAGTGACCTTGAGTTTGTGGGTAAATTTAGTGAAAAATTTGCGGGCCGCCGATGGATTATTGAGTTTAAGTACTATTCAAACGCGGAATTTGCAAAGTCCGGGTGCACACCGGATGAGTTTCCCCTTCAGGACGAGGATGTAAAACAGATAGCGGGATATGCTCAAGGCCTTGCCAGAGAGTACCCTGAGGCAACGATCTCCCTGCATGTAATCTACTGCTTCGGCAACCAGGGATTTCGGGTCTTTGATGTCAAAGAAAATTAAAAACTTCTATCTTCAATCAGTTTGGGGATACGATACCTGATAAGGTTACTATCTGAAGTAATGAAATACGTAACAACCATATGATATCACGTACGCATAGATGCACACGATCAGTTTTTTCCCGAATTATCCTGGAGTCGAT
>JAPKXR010000270.1 GCA_026394715.1 Methanomicrobiales archaeon
TGATCCTCAGCCGGTCCCTACCGGGGGCGTTCGATGTTTGGGGGAATATTGACCGGACGAATCAGGGCTTCCAGTCGATCTATAAGATCACGCGGTCCGGTAGACTGTATCGTGACGGTCTGCACAGGAAATTTTCCCAAATCGATGAACAGGTCGAAAAATTTGGTCTCCTTTTCAGCCGCGACGCCACATTGGGGGTAAAATATGTTGGATGTCATGTGCACTCTCTCAAGATTTGGTTAAAGATGGATACACGGATATTGTTCTTTCATGCTCAACTGGATTGATCAATTCCTGGTGATAAGAACGAAGTGAATCCATATCAGCAGATGCAATAAGGACCTTAGAAGGTGTCATCTTCCCAAACTGGACTGTTGCGGTCCCTCCCTCCCACCAGATGATCCAGTGAGCAGAGTTGATCACCGATGATTCTGCGTTCCTACTTGACTCCTGACTTATTATTCTCAGAACGTTTGGGGAAAAAAGGTTTATTACCACTTTCCCTTCCGGAGATAAAGAGATTTCATTGCCGGACTCGTGTTTCTCGAATAATCCGGCATGAACGAGATGAGAAAGGGCCTGATTCATCCGCTCATCGTTCCATCCGTCCGGAGTGGAGGTGCATGTCGATAAGCCTGCCGGAAACGCCCACCTGGTATCCCGGAGGTAGAGGATATCTGAAAAAAACCTGCAGATATCATCAATAGTTATGGTTTTCTTTGGTGGGGTATGCGTGATGAGTGCCTGAAAATGGGAGAGATGAACACAGTCGGCAACGCGAAGAAGACAGAGGAAGGCATCTATCGGGAGCATAATCCACAGTCCAGTAGTACTTCCGGGTCCGGAATGAGGTAGAATGGTATCATCACACAGGTTAACCAGGGTTCTGATATCTTCAACCCGCTTGATATTTACCAGATCCCCGGAGGTATCCTTCCATATCAACAGTGGGGGGATAACGCCGTCATAATCCGGTATCACCGCAGTGAGTTGCTGGACCCGAAGGGATCCATCGTTCAGAATACTGTCCCAGACATAGACTGGTGCTACCAGAGAGGATACTACCTGAGCAATCAAAATATTGTCTTCCGGCTGGCTCTTCTTCAGCCAGTTATCAGTCTCTTCGGAGATATCCGGGGAGTCCAGGGAAGCATACCATCGGGTCCCGAGCATATTTGCCGGAAAATCGTATGTTTGAGCTATCCCTGAAATATACCGTGAGGGGATCTGAAGATCACATGGTATTGTGATTTCTCGTGACATATCCTGTCTCTTCCTTCATACATCAGGCAATGTTGCCAGATATTCACCCATTTTTTGTTTCTGAGCGGGGGACATGAATTTCTGGCCTGATTCAAGGAGGCCTGACATCTTCTCAGCAATACTTTGTGGGGTTTCATTTATCTGTTTGAGTGCTGCTTCTGCTTCTGCAACACTAATTTTGCCTTCTCCTACCCCCACCCTGTTCATAATTTCAACACCGGTCCGCACATTGTCCGGGATTTTTGCTATCGGTGGATGTCGGTCTCCTGCGATTTCATTATATTTGTTGACTACCGGTTCGATCTGGTTTTTGAACTGCTTGGTGAGCTGCCGCATTCCTTCTTCTTTACATGCAACCTTCTC
>JAPKXR010000247.1 GCA_026394715.1 Methanomicrobiales archaeon
GTGAAATCTCCTTAATGAAGTTTGTTTGACAATCTCCGATGTTTACTGGTACATGTAACACAACGGGCTCTCGTATACTTTATTTTATTCATTTTATCCAATTTAAGCCCGAAAATCAAAAAAGAAAGATATTAATAAGACCACAAAGGATTTTAATCTAGACCTATACAAAAACGAATTCATCAGATGGGTATAGGTTTGACAAACGGAGAGGTGTAAAAAAATGGTATTTCATCCACCAGTGGCAATCGTTGCGAAAGCCGGTGACGCTGGTAAGTACAAGGTAGGTCTTCCCGCATGGAACATGATATTACGTGGTTTCATGTCAGGGGCTTACATCGCCATGGGTGCAGCCCTGGCAACGGTGTGCAGTACAGGCATTGTCTATTCGGCAGCGCAAATCACAGCGGGAGCCGTTCCAGGTGGTTTTGCATCAGCTGGTATGTCTCAGCTCATTCTTGGTGCGGTGTTCCCGGTCGGACTTATTATCACCGTGTTAACGGGTGCTGAACTCTTCACCGGTGACGCAATGCTCGCTCCGATGGCCGCATTTATTCACAAGGTCACCTGGATGCAGGTCATCAACCTGTGGATATTCGTATATATCGGGAACCTGATCGGTTCCGTAGTATTCGCGTACATCATGGCATACGGTCCCTTCACTACCTGGGATGCTGCCGGAGCAGCAACCGTAACGGCGTTCGGTACAAGGGCAATAGCTATCGCGGGAGCTAAGGTCAGTTATGTGGGAGTTGCGGGCATGTGGTCTGCGTTCCTTAAGGGTATCGCCTGTAACTGGCTTGTCAACCTTGCTATCCTCCTTGGAATCTGTTCAGATGACATGGTAGGCAAGTTCTTTGGGATCTGGTTCCCGATCATGGCCTTCGTTTCGAGTGGTTTCGAGCACTCTGTCGCGAACATGTATTTCATACCAGCAGGGATTATGACCCAGGGATTCATCACTGACCCTGCAAAAATCAATGCAGGACTCAACTGGGTTACCATGTGGACGAATAATATCATTATCGTTACAATCGGTAACATCGTCGGTGCGTTGTTCTTCGTCGGTATCATTTACTGGGTCGCGTTCAGAAAAGAGATCGCCGCGTTAAAGTAGAGTAAACCCGGATGAAAATCGGAAATATAACTGTGAGGATATCGATCGTCGCGCTTGCGGTGGTCGTTCTCTTCGCAATTCTTTTATCTTTAGCCTATTTCAATTCGCGCGAGATCAGGCTGCTGTTATTCGGCATTCCCGGGGTGATACTCCTCCTCGTGATACCGATGGCGATTAATTATATGAGTCAGAAACAGTACCAGGAACTCGTCCCTGAATATGAAAAAGAGGCAAGGCCGGTCCGGATAAAGATGATTAACAAGAGTATGATGGGACAGGTCGTCAGGATCGAAGGTGTCGTGGAACGTACCTATTTTCAGTTCCTTAACCGCCCGCAATTCCTGGTCGGTGACAGGTCCGGTGAAATATCTGTGAAGATGTTCACCAGCCCCGAAGAAACGATCAAAAAGGATGACGTGGTTCTGGTACTTGGGACGATTATACAGCGGTACATATTCACCGGTGAACCTGTGGTAAACTGTGTCTCAATCAGAAAAATTCCTAAAAAAATCGAGATTAAGAAGGATTCCTCAAAAAAGGAATAATCCTTTCTCGAGCCTGATTTTGTAATTTGTTTTTTTTAGAACCCTGTATCCAGCCCGTCATATGCGGAAGGACGGTGATGCAGGTTCAGTTCATCGACATAGTCCTCGAAGAGGTGGATCCTTGTACTGACCGGGAACGGGATCCCGATCGTGCTGATGATCGCTTCACCGCGATCGAGTGTCTGGATCTCAGTGTCCATCCGTGAGAGGTCTTGTTTCGCACTCCCCGCAATGATATCCCGGTCACTCCGGTCACCGAGGCCCATCACGACAAAGGTATTGATCTGGGCAAGCACCCGTGCATCGATATTCTTCGGCTGCTGGGTGATGACACAGAGACCGACACCGAACTTCCTTCCTTCCATTGCACATTCACGGAATGTGCGAGTGCTGGCACCACCGGCACCAAGCACACGCTGGGCCTCCTCGATGGTGATAAGCACTTTTCCCGGTCCTTTTTCTCCCTCGCAGAGTCCAAACTCTTTTGACTTCTCCTGGTGGAGGTCCATGATCTTACGCGTGATCACCGATAGGACAAACAGTTCACTCCGTTCCCCCATACGCGGTATATCAATTAGTACCACGCGGTTCTCGTGGAGACGAGAGAGAATTTCAGGGACTGATGAACCGCTTTCGCGGAAGAACTCCCTGTTCCTTCCGACGAGGTTATCAAGGCGGCGTTTCAATACCCGGATAGGTCCACCCTTTGAGGTCCGGATTTTATAGGCGATATCCTTGTCCTTCCCGCCCATCGAGATATAACTGGTCTCTGTGAAACTTTCAGGGTCGACCCCTGTGAAGAACCTGATCACGTCCCCGCCTGAGAACTCTTCCAGTGCTTCGATAATGTCCCTCTGCGGGCTTGAGATGTCCTCGTACAGGACATTGAGGTCCTCCATCCGGAAGTCGTCCCATGCCAGGTAGAGCCGGTTCATCCCGTATTTTTTCCGGTCCGGTTCGCTCCGGATGGTGAAGATAGACAGCCCATCTTTTTTTCCTTCCGAATAATGGACGAGCCCGTATTTTTTTTCGCCTTTCGGGGTCCGTCCTCCCCCTTCCACATACTCGCCGTGGGGGTCGATGATGAGAAGACCGAACTTCCGTTCTTTCATGCACGAGGCACAGAATACCTTCATGAAGTTGCTTTTTCCCATGCCGGTGGTGGCAAACACGCCCATGTGCTGAGGGAGGATGTCGGCAGGGATCTTCACCCTTACGTCTTCGAGTGCACCCTGGCCGGTTCTCATCAGGCCGACTTCGATCTCACCCATGAGGTCGCGGAGGAACTGGAAGTCCTTACCTGCCGGTTCTTCAACGGGAGAGAACTTTGCAGGAAGGGTCCTTGGTTTCCGGAACTTTCCGGCCTCGTCAATAAATCCGAGCGGGACCGCTTCCACCTCGAGAAAAACGTCTTCAGAGAGGCCATAGAACTCCTCACCATAGGGCCGTGTATCCCAGCGTTCGTCGGAAAAATTGCTTGCATGGACAAGGTCGCAGACCTTTGCGAAGAACGTATAATGTTTTATCGTATCCGTGATTTTTTTAATATCGCCAACGTACACGACCGCGTCGTGTGGTACGATGAACCGGTATGAAAGGACGCTGTTTCCGATCAACCGGTACTTCGAATGGTCCTTTGGCTCAATATCGCCTGAATTCATCATGATAATCTCCAAATATCTGGTTAAATTCCCGTTCGTCCATTCCTTTTACGTTACAGCCCCTGGTAATGTCCTGCCGTACCCGGTCAAGGATAGCGGAATCGATTACCACTGCCCGGTGTGCATCGAGCAAGGGAAACGGGTACCCGGGGATCCGCCGGTCGTCGGCCATGCCGGCGAGCCTCGCGAACGTGACTCCTGCGATTTCATCAGGGGTCCCTACCGGGAGCTCTACTTTCAGGGGCATCCGGGCCTGGGGATGTAGTTTCGCGATGTAATAGTCCCCGTGACGCCACTGGTCAAACTGGTGACGGTCTGGTATGCTGCCATCTACTTTCACCCACCATGGCGCGGTTATGCCCGCCCGGGCCGCAACCCCGGCAACAGAGGGAAGGAGCGGGAAGCCTCCTCCCCACGTGGCACTCGTCCGTTTTGAGACGGCGGCGATGAGAAGCTCCCGCCTCTGTGCGGAACGGACCGTCTCCTGCAGGACCGCATCATGGCTTGCATGGGTGACCCGGAGGGCGCCGTCAAGAAGGAGGAGGGAGTCTTTCTGCAGCGATTGGGCCTGTTCAAGAGCAATATGGTACTCTAACGTATCGCGAAGCACCGATGCTGCAACGGACGGGTCTTCGTTGCGTAGCGGGGTCCCGGGCGGTATCCCAAAATATTCCTGGAATATGATAGGAAAATCGGGGTTGACTTCTTCCGGGCCGATCATAAAGACTGAAAGAGGGGTTACGGAACGTGTCTGGCGGATGCCTTGTTCAAACCCGGTCGCTGCCGCCCGGACAGCTGCGATGGAAAAATTTCCCGAATCGAACACCATCGCATTGCTGCCGTCGACTGCGGATATTATACCCTTCTTTTCGGGCTTGAATGAACGGAATAACTCTCTGCTGACACCTTCCGATGCCAGAAACCTGTCAACGAGGTCGGTAGGGACGTTATTCCTGATCTTTTCGACGGCTGATGCTATCGACCGGTCATATTTCTTCATGTACTGACCTCCTGCACCCGGCTTATCTCGTCAGGGCCGCACTCCACGAGGAGTGTATTCGAAAATTCCCCCTGGATCTCGGGAATATGTGAGATAAGGATGATCTGCGGGAAGTATGCTTCCTGGGTCCTGAGTGCGGCGATCAGGTTGTTCCGCCGTTCCTCGTCCTGGCTCCCGAATATCTCGTCAAAAATGAGGAATGTGCTTTCGTGGAGCTGGTGGAACTCTGCCAGGTACCGGCTGAGGGCGATCCTGAGCGCCACGGCGATATCGTCCTGCTCTCCACCGCTGAAACGTTCTACCGGGTAATCAGCATCGATGTCCCGGACGAAGAGGTTAAAGTCCTCGTCGATGATTACCTGGTCATATCTCCCGCTCGTAATCTCCATAAGGATCCGGCTGACTTCTGTCTCGATCCTTCCCCTGATCACCTGCATGAGGTAGATTACATAGTCCTTGAGCATGGTCCCGGTGAGTTTCTGGTAATGGATCTTTTCTGATAACGACTGGTATTGCCGTGTGTACTCTTCGGACCGGGCTTTCTGTTCACGGATTTTCTTCTCTTCATGCAGGAGCTGAGTCTGTCTCTCCTCCTGCCGGACGATCTCCATGACACATACCGAGACCCGCTCCATCAGCGTCTTTTCCTGTTCTGCTGCGTACCGTATGACCGATTCATCGAATGGATTCCGGGTAATTTCCATTTCAAGTATCTTTTGTTGTTCCTCCGTCGAGGCGAGGAACATTGCATCGCTTCTTTCTTTTGCTGCGATATCAGGAATACGGGTGATCATTGCTTCAAGCTCGAGGCTGCGCCGGTAGAATGTCTCACCTGCGTGGACCTTTGACTGCAATGTGAGATAGTCGTCTTCCCTGAACGCGAGGGCCTCGACCGCTACCGTAAGGGCCCCCTGTTCCTGCAATAAAACAGCAATACGTCCTGAAATGGCTTCTTTTTCTTTTTCGTTTTGTTGAAGGGTCCGAAGCCTCTCCGTGAGGGTATGGAATTCGCTCCATACCGGCTCCAGGCGTTTCCTTTCCTGCTCGAGCAGGTCTGCCTGATGTGCATCATACCCGAGTCCTTCAAGCTGCTCTTTTACTTTTGCCCGGGAGGACGCATTCTCTTCGGTCAACGTAAGGAACCGGTTCCGTTCTTCCCGTTTTACCTGGAGTTCTGCCACCAGGCCCTTCAGGTGAGCGATCTTCTTCGCTGACTCTTCAAGGGTGGCAATCTCGTGGATCAGGGTTTCGTGGACCTCTGCATTGTACCGGGTGAGGCCGAGTGCTTCAATGGCAACCTGTTCTAATCCCGCCTGCACACACCAATTTTCTGCTTGTGCGCGGATCGTTTTAACCTGGTGCACCAGGGAGGTGTACTGTTCTTTCTTTACGTGAAGGTCTTTGATCTGCCGTTCCAGCTGGACGGTACGCGTATCAGCTTTTTCTTTTCCAGCTGCAATCCGTAAAAGGGCAGCGTTTGTCTCCCGAATGGTTTCATCGAGTGATGCTTCACGGACGTTATATTCTTCTTCAATCTCCCCGAAATGAGTGCCAAGTGACTGATTGCAGAGTGGGCATTTTCCATCAGCACCGGCATTCCTGACTGTGTCCCGGTCAGTGTTGAGCTTTCGCAGTTCTTGCCCGGTCCTCTCAAGAGTCGAGGTAAGTTCTCCCACTTTCCGGCTCTCTTCTTCACGTTCTTTCCGCAGAGTGTTGAGTGCGGCTTCTGGATCTCCTGCACCTGATATTTCGGAGTTAAGGGCTTGTACCTGCAAATTTAATACAGTGGCATTTTCATCCCCGCCCTTTGCCTGCCTCAGCCAGGTTTCCCGCTGCCGGTCATGGTCCCGGGCGGCATCCATATTTTTCTTTTCCAGCTGTTTCCGGCAGATTAGTTCGGGCACATAGTTGAGCGTTGCGAGCTCCTTCTCGTGGCTTTCCAGTGTAACTATCGTTTCTCCAACCGATTTCACCTGCACCGCAAGTGACCGGTCCTGCTCATCGAGTCGTGTGGATTCTGTTTTCAGGAGATGGAATTGTGCCTGTTTTTGCTGGCATTCTGCAAGTCGGGTGATACATTGTGAACGTTTCAGGAGTGGTGCTTCAAGCTCGGCAATCCGCAGGGAGGCCTCACCCTGGGCTTTCAATTGACCTTCTATTCGCACAATTTGCTCTCTTTGGGATTCTATTGCGGTATGGAGTTGCTGGTGCTCATTTTTGAGTTTCGTATATACTTCCTTCACCCGGTCCATGACCGTCAGCTGGTCTTTCCCTTGCTGATATTCCAGCCTCTGCGGGGCCGATGCGTCGTATTCCGTCTTCCGGGCCTCAAGTTCCTTCAATTCGCGGACCGTCCCGTCATGACTGGTTGCCCGTATCCGGACCTCCCTGCCAAGAGCTTCCCGCTGCTGGAGGCGGGCAAGGTGCAACTTTTCAGCTTCACGGAGTGTCGCAAGGTGTTGCATATGTGCAACCCTCGTATCTTCTGTCATGCGGTGCTCTTCCCGAAGCGAGACGAGTCGGGGGGCAAGGTCCGAAAGTGAGATGGTACATTCGCAGAGTCTGGCATCGATCGAGGCCGGGTCAAGTTCCTCAAGTTTTCCCAGGAGGAGCCCCTGCTCCCTGGTTGCGGCATCAAGTTGCTCCCTGATGAGTGCCATGCTCTCGTCTCTCAGGTAGTCTATCCCGAGTGCACGGGTAAACCAGTTCTTCCGTTCACTGGTTCGGCTCTCGATCAGGGAAAGGAGGTCTTTCTGACCTGCATATACGGTATTTTTAAGGTCTGATGCCGCCATCCCGGTGATCCGTTCCACCTCGATGGCGACGTTCGTCGTCGTGTCTGCGAGTAATTTTGTCCCCATGTAGATGCGTGCCTTCGGGGGTGAACTCCCTTGCCGGTAAGTACGGATGATGCGGTATGCCTGTCCACCAATCCGGAAGTCAAGTGATACCTCGCACTCATCTTTTGGCCCTGCAAATGACGAGAGAATAAATTCCTTCCCAATTCCGGTCCCCTGCAGCCCATATAATGAGAACAGTATTGCTTCGACGATTGTGCTCTTACCCGAACCGTTGTTACCGACAATCCCGGTAATTCCATCTTTAAAATGGATCTCCTGGGATTGAAACCTCTTGAAATTCTTCATGATGAGGCGTTCAAGGAGCATACCTCACCTCCCTGGTACAGGCATGGCATGAGTATCCTCCATAGTGAAATGTCCGTGGAACCATTTGGTTCAGGCCTCCCGGTGAGCTGCCATTACCCTGAGCAGCGTCTCCCTTCCAAGCATTTTCACTTGTTCCTCGTCTTTTTGTGCGAGGTTTTTCCCTTTTACAAACGTTTCGAACTCGCTGATATAGTCAATTGCCCGCAGGTCCTGCTGTACCGGGACCGGGGTGTCCCCCACCATTCCGGTCCACTGCACTTTAAGGTCGAGCAATCTCTCGCGGATCGGCAGCAGTGCTTTCTGGTCAAACGACCGTGCACAGCTGCAGTCATCCGATTCCAGTAAAATTTTCACCATTGCATGTGCAGGAAGGTTCCGGGCCTCTATTTTCCTGGTGACCTCGCCTGGCAGTGCATCAGGGGTGATACTCCGGCAGTCCATTGTCCCGAGGTCGATCATCGGTGTATGGGGGAGGGGAAGTGGCCGGACCGTGCCTTTATCGAGGTCAACAAACAGTCCACCCTTCCGATCCCTGATCTCCCCGTAGGTAATATATTCAGTTGAACCGCTGTACCAGGCATTATCTGCCACCTGGCACTGGCCGTGATAGTGCCCGAGTGCGATGTAATCGAACGCACCGGAGAGCATGGTAGTATCGATCTCATGTTCACCAACAGTCTGGAGCCTCTTGTCCTGGATCGTCGTCGCAAGCCCGTGGGTCACCATCACGTTATGGTGGGAGGTGGAGATGTCGAGTTCATCGAAAGCTTTCCGGTAGTCCTCCACGTTCAGCATATTCGGGACCAGGTGAAAGACTGTATCCCCGATTTCAACACTTTTTGCACGGAACGAATGCGCTGTGGTGATACGGGAAGGGTGGTAGGCCAGGACTTCGAAGGGGGAAGTAGTGTACCGCGTCTTCACCATGCTGTGGTTGCCCGCAATGACCATAAATGGGACCCCGGCCGCATGGAGTCGCTCGAGTGCTTCGAGCACGGTGGTATAGGCCCGGGTCTTCGGCTTCACCGTGTCGAAAAGGTCACCGGCGTGGATAAGTACATCGGGTTTTTCCAGGACAATCCGATCAATCGCCGACAGGAAATTTTCGTACATTAATTTCTCGCGGAGGTTCATCCCGCTCTCCGGGTCGAGACGGTTGAAGGCAGCGAGGCCGAGATGGGTATCGGCGATGTGGATGATCTTCATCTATGATTCTTTTAGACTTGTGTGGGATATAAGCTGGTGGGGGATGCGCGGGGTGAAAGTGATAGCGTGGTATGTGCGGGTAATACGGAATCTATGAATGCGTAACAAGTCCCGACTACTTTAACGACTTCATACTGCTACACCATTGCGAATGGGTTAGCTATCAAATTGCAACGTATTAAACGATTTAGTGGTATCCCTGGAACGGATGTACCGGAAAAAATGGATGGATCAGCCCCATATTAGGAAATCAATACTTCGACCGCTTAAACGTATCAATGGCAATATCCGAGGGGTTATCAGTGTTCCTGTAGACCAGCTGGATCTCGTCAGCAGATATGAAGACCCCGTTACTGAACCCGTCCGGGTATTCAACGGTTTCGAGGGTCTTTCCATCCCGACCAAAGACACCGGCAAACTCCTTGGTCACCGGGCTCCCGTTTATCACGTAGTCAATGTGGCCTTTGAAAAGCCGATCAGCCTGTTCGGTGACATTCATGGTCATTGTGCCCTTGATAACCTGGTACCCTGATGTTGTTTTCATGTAGCCTGTTGAAATCCCTGCCCAGTCCCCGAAAATGCCAGGCATCACCACAGCGGCAAATGTGACCCCGGGGTTGGTCGCTGAAGACCGTCTCAACGAGTCGATGACAACCCTGGACGGGTCGACATTGTCCCGAAAGGTGAGCTCGATCTCGTCCTCTGATAGTATTACGCCGTTACTAAACCCATCAGGGCTCTCTACCGTCTTAAAGGTCTTCCCGTCAGGCCCGATAACCCCTGCAA
>JAPKXR010000207.1 GCA_026394715.1 Methanomicrobiales archaeon
TGGAGATACATACAGGAGAAGGAGTCCGAAAAACCCCCGGGCAGCAGGTCTGGCATTCATGATGAATTCACCGTTATATCATGTCGGGTGTATGTGGAATGATCTATGAATCATTTCGTAAAGCGGTGTTGGAATGGGCTCCGGCCGGCACCGTTGGAAAAATCAGGGGTGGAAAAGGTACCGGTCTAGCCAGTCCAGTTCTTCCTGCACCTTCCGGAGTTGGGCACCGTACGTTTTCATGTGATGCGGCTGGTCCCGAAACAGGATAAATCTCACGGGTGCCGTGCTCCCCTCTTTAAACGCCCGGTATGTTACCCAGGCACTTGCGGGAGCAACTGAGTTGTCGTTCGTCCCGATCATCATCAGGAGCGGAGTCCTGGCATCCTTTGCATGGTAAATGGGAAGTACCTGCTGGAATGCTGCAGGGTCCTGGAAAGGACTCTTGTTATAATACATCTCGTCCATCACGATACCATTTGTATTTGCCACCTGGGAATTTTCATCTACGGTGCCTGCCCCGGCTATCGCCGCTTTTAACGTGGGGTCTTTTGTAATCAGGGCGAGTGTCAGCATTCCACCGTTCGACCACCCGGTCACACCCACCCGGGACCGATTTATGATTCCCCTACGGGCAAGGTGATCGGCCCCGGTCTCGAGGTCCATGATCGGCAGGTCATAGTAATGCCCGCCTTCAATCGATTGTGCGAAATCGAACCCATAGTTGGTGCCCCCGTGGTAATTGACCGAAAGCGTGACCGCTCCAGTGTCCGTGATCAGGTGGTAGGGGAATTCCCAGGTATCGCGCCAGCTGTTGAAATCTGCATAATTCGGTCCGCCATGGATGACCAGCACCAGCGGGTACTCCTTTCCTGGGACATATCCCGGCGGGTAGCGTATGACCCCCTGGACCGTATCACCTTTTGCCCCTTTCCATTCAGTCACTTCAGAGGATCCTAGTGGCTTTTTTACCAGATCGTGGTTCATATCTGTCAATTGCACCGGACCAACGATCGCTGCACCCTCGACGTTCGCGCTGAAGAACTGGGGCGGGGATTCGGCCGAGTTGTAGTTGTACACCAGGTTTGTCCCGGTCCTGTCGGCTTCAACGGCAAAGATATTTCCCTGGTGCTTCCCGTTGAGCAGGGTCACCTGCCAGCCGGTGCTGTTTTTTGTTACCCGTGCAAGTTTCGGATTAGGACCGTCCGCCAGGAGGAGATAGACACCCCCGTTGAACGGGTTCACCTCGATATCATTGTTGAACAGGTCAATCAACAGACCGCGGGACCAGTTGAGCGGTACTTCTTCTATAGTACCGGTCGCCGGTGAACAGGCGAGAAGGTCTGATGTGTATTCAACGGGGTAGCGTAACCCGCCATTTTGCATCCGTTCAATGTAGACCACCGAGCTGTCCGGCGACCAGGCAAACTGGTTTACATCCTGGTACCCCTCCACAAGCGAGAATAGTTCTTTCTCCTGCCCGGTGCGGGTATCGAGAAGGATGTAACGGAAGGTGGCTCCGGTCTGCCAGGTTACGGAATCAGGAGATGCCTTGAACATCACATACCTGCCGTCCGGGGAGGGCTCCCAGAGGGTGATAACGTCCTTGTTTCCCGAAATAGGGGTAATTATGCCGTCATGCAATGAATAGGTCTTCAGGATTACAGGTGCCGGGGTTTCATCGACGACAATCACATCTCCCGGACCACTGGGTGGTAGGTAATCAGTTGGTGTGCCGGGAAAGATCAAACGGTCTGTTCCAAGATAGGAAAAACCGGCGGCCAGTTCATCAGTTCCATTGTTCAGGCGGGTAGTACTCAGGTCATTAAGATTGGTAAGATATAAGGTCGTTAATCCTCCCGAACGGGGCATTGCCGCATACGCAACATGAAATCCATCCGGTGAGAGGGCATAGGAGATGACCGATTCCGAAGAATTGGAAATGGCAATTTCGGTATTGGCCTGCACATTCCTATACATCAGGGTCCCGTTTCCCTTCGGTGGGATAAGGTCCGTTCCGAGAGTCTTGATGTACACAAGATTCACACCATCCGGTGAGAGGGTGAAATGGCCAGGTTCTTCCATCAGGAGAATGTCATCCGGGACAAGACGTCCGGGTCCTACAGCGGATACCGGCTGAAATAGTGCAGCTCCAACCAAAAGCAGCACAAGCAGGAGCAATTTATTTTGAGAAATCATTTCGGCATCAACTCACCTTTTTTTTTGGTTCGAACTCTATTTGACAAGTCAACATGTCATGGTTTAAAGGTGATGGAGAGAATAGAACGTTACGAATGAATAGTCCGGGACGATTAATCCAGCTGGTTGGAACGGCAAAGTAGATGCATTTATATAAGTCTTCCCGCCAATGCGATGTTTGAGATCGTGTTGGTGAAGGGTATGCTGCAAATAAAAGCTCATCGGAATCTGGTATTGGTGTTGCTGGTAGTGGGATTATTATTGCTTATTCCCGGGCCTGCGTGTGGGGATTTTGATGGTCCGATTTTAACGGAAAATCTATACATTCAGGCCTCTGCCTGGGGATGTGTCGGCATGCCGATTGGAGGATCTCCTGGAATTGTTACTATTGTGGCAGATAAGCAAACTTCGGCAGACTTAATTGCCAAGGCAGATTCTTTTACGGCAAACCCTGATGGCACAATCTGGTATATTGCCAATCCGTATTATATCAGGGAATCCGGATCGTCCCAGGCAGTTAATTTCCAGTACAGCGGGCTTCAGACCGCATTAGTAAATGGCATCATCTATGTCTTTACACAAAATTCAGAAACACTCCTCGATTTGAATTCATGTACTATCACCGGGGGTGCAACAAGTGGTACGGTGAACTGGGCACCGGCAAAATCGGTCCAATATTCCTCCCCGGGTGGGGGAATGTCAATGTTTAAAGTACTACCCTCATCAGATGGGGTTTATCTTGTTTCCATTCAGAGCAGCGGTGGCTCCCCGGTTCTTGACATCTCCATGATATCAGAAGAGCAGCTGGAGGCCACATCAGGCACCATTATCCCAACTGAAGTCTGCCATGTTGAAAATACCCAGGGATTTCTGATTCCACAATCCCAAATTTACAGTGCGTTAATCACCACCTACCCGGGCACAAATGATACCATCATCGTTGGGACCAGTGACGCGGGTGGCCAGGTCTACTCCTGGTATGTTAACCCGGATAACCCGGAGCAACGAGGACAAACGCTGTTATTCTCTACCTCTGACTTACAGACCTACTTCAATTCACATTTGTCTACGATTGCCCTGTTCCAGGGGTCATCCGCCGGAGACCCTGGAGGGATCACCGACCTGGTCGTAATTGCATTTAAACTCGATAATTCAGGTTGGACACCGGTAACAAGTGGATCGACTTTCTGGGCGGACTTAACGAAGATCGGAACGCCGGGATATACCTGGATAAATCAGGATATCAATATCAATGATGGGCTTGGAAAATACTATGCGACTCCGGGTATCTGTACGATGTACTCAACCCTGCCAATACCAGGTTCAAATGGAAAACTGCGCTCAAATATGTACGTGTACAACCTGTTCCAGACGACTAATATTCTGGGTCAGCAGGTATCAATCCCGACCGGAGGGGTGCTGGAGTCCAATATGCTTGTCCCTGATCCAGGCCCGGCAGGGACCTATGATACCTCCGGGTCCTATGATAGCTTTGGAAACCTCTACCTGCCTGTTGGGTTCATCGATGGTGTCCCACCAATCGCGTTGAACGGGCATGACCTGGACCCGGCCGATGTCGATTCAAAAGTCATTTTAGTCCAGACCGATACCCAGGAGACCGATTCAAGTGGCTCGACCGAGTCGAGTGTCTCTGCCGGGTTTAAAGATGAATCTGAAGAGTGGATGAACGGCATCGGTGTATCCTACGCGCAGACCATCAAGCAGACGACCACCGCTTCAACAGAATTCTCTCAATCAATGATTGATACGTTTCCCCTTGATGCAGAGGGAGGAAATGACTATGCCTACATGGTCAGCATGGCCCCGCAGTTTGTGACCCAGCGGTTCTACGTGTATGATTTCAATGGTAATCCACCGGCATCCGAAGATGCAAAGACGGTCTACATCACCTACCCTGATGCGAATACGCCCTACAAGAACTGGATCCAGGGATACAATATTACCAATCCCCCAAAAACCGGATGGATGGCCGGTGCCATGCAAAGTCCCCTTTATAACAACTTCGATGACTGGAACTGGGCAACCATGACTGGTGGCTGGCATAACCGGGACTGGAGCCAGAGTCCCCAGGCAAACACACTCTTCACCGTCTACAAATTTAACGAGAACCTTGAGTTCCAGAATGGTGCGAGCCAGACGGTTACGTATGAAATGACTGATTCCCTCTCCCATTCCTACGAGGTGGAACATAAGACCAGTACAGACGTCAGGATTCTTGGATTCGGAGGTTCGAATGAGATGACGTATGACCAGGAGAGTGGGATCACCAACAGCATTCAGAAAGGGCTTGAATTTTACTGGTCGATGTCGATGCCGGATAACGGGGGAAGCGGGTACCAGACCGTTACCATTGAACCCCAGATTATTACTCCCGTTGCCGGAGCCGGAGCCGTGCCCTGGGCCCCCGGTACATACGCACCCTACCAGCCCTGGTTGATCACCTACAACCTGCTTTCAGCAGATATGACCTCCGGCACACCCCCATCCGTTCGTACTCAGCGGCTCGCTACCGAGGTTGATCCACGCCTGTCGGGGACGATCACGATGATCCCGGCATCGCCGAAGAAAGGAGAGAGGGTCGGGTTTACCGCAGAACCTGCACCCGGGTATGTCTTCTCGCACTGGAAAGCCTGGGGCATAGAACTGGACGATTTCAGCTCCTCTACCACCAATGGTCGGGTTAAGGACGATATTTCAACGATACGGGCATACTTTGAGCAGTCCGGGAGTGGCGGGATAGACGCCGCAGATTTCAGGATTCCGCCGGAACCCGCCGGTGCAAGTGCGGCGATCAAAGGAAAAATCCCCGATGGACTCACCTGGGCGGTAGCGATGGGCGTAAAATACCCGCTGGATGTTACGGCAGGATCGGCGGACTTTTTATTCGGTCCAACCGTAGGGGAACGAACCGTTCTGTCACCACAGGAGATCCTCTTCACTACAAAGAATAAAAAGAATGAAACTTCTCAGCTGATATTGAACTTCAATACGAAGACCTGGGGATTCTCTTCCCCGCAGACCACAGACCTGGGTGGATCGGTCCTTGGGACCCATACCGTCCGGCTTGGGATATCAGGGAGGGATTTCACTGGCGTGGAAGATCTTTCCCTGGCAGGTACCGAGGTATTCTCATGGACCGGAGGGGTCCCGGTTATCACCAACGATGTCTTCTCGTTCGATAAAAATACGGTAATTTCGGGTAACCTTTCGTTCCAGGGTGTTGACCGGGGCAGGAGCACGTTCCAGGTCCGGGGGGCAGGTCTTACGAACGGAACCGTTGATCCTGCCGTACCGGTTACCCTGACCGTAAACCAGGTGAAGGTCCAGTTCAGCAATGCAACGAAGTCTGATAATTCCGTGTACATTTACACGAAATCAGAAGGAGATCTCTTCACATGCCTCGTCCTTGACACGGGGTCGAAGACCTGGCAGGTGGACATGAATGGAAAGCAACTGACTCACACCACCTGGCCTGAAGATGTACCAATCGGTCTCCAGATCGGATCAGAAGCAGCACGGGTGACCGTCAACCCGAAGGTCACCGCAAACCTGCACCTGAAAAAGGAAGAACCAGTCCAGGCAGATTTCACTGGAGTACCAAAGACCGGTACCTCACCCCTGGTCGTCCAATTCTCGGACCTTTCAAGCGGTCATCCAACCACGTGGGAATGGACATTTGGCGATGGTTCATCATCTGACAGGCAGGACCCGGGTCACACCTATTCATCAGGAGGGACCTATGATGTCACCCTTACGGTGAGGAGTAGTGAAGGTTCCAGCACCCTTAAAAAATCGAATTACATTGTTGTAAATCAGCCACCTGGACCATTCCTTGCGAATTTTACGGTCTCACCAGCAAATGGACTGGCTCCATTGACCGTGAAATGTACCGATACGTCCATCGGGAAGCCGACCTTGCTGGTCTACAATTTCGGGGACGGAACGAATGTGACGGGGCCAAATCCCACACATATTTACCAGTTCCCCGGCGTCTACACGATTAGCCTGTCAATTATGAAATATGACACCACGACAAATTCTGTAATAGGCAGCACCGCAACAAAACCGAACGTCATCACGGTGAACAAGGTACCGGTGGTCCCCCTTGTCGCGAAATTTAACGCATCACCGGTCAACGGATCAGCTCCCCTGAAGGTTTCATTTACCGATCAGTCAACCGGGTCTCCAACGTTCCAGAATTATGACTTTGGTGACGGGATCAATGCAACGGGTCCAAACGCAGTCCATACGTACCGGTTCCCGGGGGTTTACAATGTAACCCTGTCCATTTTCAGGTTTGACAGCACCAGCGGTTTGATGCTCAGTAATGCATCGGTTCAAAAGGGGCTCATTGTCGTCAAGGGAACATAACCGTAAAACTATTTTTTCCAACGTTTGACCGTTCGCACCGGACTTAACCACAAGTTCCATGCATTCAGTCCCAATCGGTTAAGATCTTTCATTCAACCGCCCAATAAAAAGAATACCGTTGAATGGCCTGCCACATTTTTTATACCCTTCATGATTATTGGTCCGTTTAGAATTCTGCTGGTTTTTGCCCTCCGTCGGATAGGGGGCAGATAATGTCTGGGATCAGACTTATGGAAATGACGGGTACACTGCGTTTGCAGATCTACCGGGAATTGTATCCCGGCGAAAAAGCCCAAACCAGGAAATTAAACCGGGAATAGTGAGGCGGAGTCATAAAATTGTTAAGAACGATTCCGGTATCAGGGTAACCGTACCGTACCACGAATGAAAAATTCTGCCAGCCGAAGATCGTAAAACAGATCTGCACAGCTGCCGATATTAATCCTGATGAAGTGCTGTGATTGCCGGAAAATTTCCTTTTTTTTTATCCCCGGTTTGTCCCATGGCGGGTCCACCTCAACGATTCCCATTGAACACAATCCCGGGTATATGATCAGGCACAACAGGCCCGGGTATTGCCCGAACGGTTGATTCGAAAAGCGAGAACCGGGCGAATTTTAGAACCGGAAGGTTTACTTCGCCTTCGTGGAACGGATGAATTCGTAGGCGTAAAAACCTGGGAGACGGGCGTAAGAAAAAATTATATAGTACGTTTTGGAGAGTAGTGAGGGTGTAATTCATATCAATTCTGGAGGAATAAAAAATGGACGTAATGATTCTCTGGTTGGTACCCATTTCATACGGTATCCATATGATTGAGGAGGCCCCACGGTTTGTCCCATGGGCAAAAAGATATTTTTCTGCACCAACCACATTCGCTCAATTTGTTCTTGGAAACGTTATTTTCATGGCGTATGTTCTTATCTCAGTAGCTCTTGCAGTCTTTTATCCAGGTGAATGGACGCTTGTTCTTGGCTTGGCCACCGCCGCATGGATATTTTCTAATTTCTTAATCCATGCATCCTTAACCCTCTATACCGGTGAATATTCTCCCGGTGTGGTAACTGCAAGTGCACTCTATGCCCCTGTTGCCGTGTATATTTACTCTGGTTTTCTGGGGTCTGGAATACTCAGCACGGTAGATATCATCGTATCCATCATCATCGGTTTTGGCGTTATGTTTATTCCAACGCTCATACAGGTATGGAGAGGGAAGAGAAACCACCTCATTTGATAACGCCCCACTATAGGCTCCATGGACCTGCCGGGTTTGTTGTAAAAATCATTCCCGGCTTTTAAAAAGGCTGTTTGTCCAACATAGGGTAAAAAAATCGCTACATGATGACAATGTAGTTCACGTTTTCATCAATGATTCCGAAACTGGAACCCCGGTACTTTCCACTACACCTTGAAATAATTCCCAACCAGGTCATTTTTCAGATCTTTTCAGGTTATGCAAAGGTACCGGCTTTTCCATTGAGCTGATACAAAACATGGGATGCCATTCTCCTCCCCACGATTTCCTGCTAATGGTCCCGTAACCGCTTCTGGCAATTTTCTGGTTGCCCGCTGTAGATAATCTCTTTGGGATTCCACGTAGGTGAGGAAATATCATCCTGCTCCGGGTGACATATCCCTGATAGGTTCTACTTCGAGTGATTTTCACTTACTCCATGACACTTCCATCCAGCCGGACCCGGAGGACTCCCGATTACAGGGAGCGAAAGCGATGCCGGTGAATACACCCTGCCGGATTAAATCCAAAGGGCATAAGAACCTGAGTTACTTAACCAATTCGTATGAGATCCATTATTCTCACCTTAGCCATCCTGACGCTGGTCCTTGCTATCGCCGGGGCCGGGTGCACCACGACTACGCCGCCGGCCACCTCACCAACCGCATCATCCACTCCGTCTCCCACTACCATCACGACATCCACCGTGACGGTGAACACCCCGGCAACCCTTTCTGCCGATGAGAAGCGGGTGTCCGCGTTTGTCTCCGAGGCGGTCGTATACGGCCGTAAACACGGGAGGCAGGCGTCACTCGCTGAATTCAATGACCCGAACGGCTCTTTCGTCCGGGGAGACCTGTACATATTCGCAGCCGATTACAACGGGACATCCCTCGCGTCCATTGCCCTGCCTAAGCGGGTAAATACATCTTTCTACGACGATGTCGATGTGACCGGCCAGTATTACATGCGCAACAAGATCAACCTCTCACGAAGCGGCGGTGGGTTTACCACGATCCATTTCCCGAATCCAGCCCATAACTTCACGGTCGAACCGAAACTCTGCTACGTGCACGATATTGACGGAACCTACTGGATTGGGGCAGGCATGTATAACCAGTCGAACGTGACGGCCCGGAACTGATACCTGCCGGGTGATGCTCCAAATGGTCTTTGGAGACCTGGATGAATTGCCCGGGAGTAGGAAAACCGTCAGGTGTAACCGGCCAGACCATTGATGCATGTGCATATGATCCCGCGGTATACCGGAGAGGCACCAGACCCCGCGGGGTGGGGTGAAAGATATTATTCCGAAGATGAGGGAATAGTAAGGAGGTTGTTGTGGACAATTTGAACGACGTGTTCCTTCATTTCTGGCGATATTTTGGTGGTTCTACCTGGTTTTTGGGTAAGGTTGGGAAAGTATTATCTTTTTGTTGTAGAATGCCCGGCCTGCCAACAGTGCAACCGTTATCCTGTAGGTTCTTGGTTTGAGATAAACGCGAAACTTATAAGGCCATCTGTTTTTTTAACGACGTCATACCCTCTTTGGGGACCCCCGGTCCCCAGCCGTCCGGACAAACCCCGGGCAGGTACCGTAACACTGTGCCGGCCTGGTGCCGGGCCGTTTCTATTTACCCAGTATAGTTATAACAGGTCGGCGCAGCGAACGCCTGTGGGCACTGCGTTAATGAATGTACGAACGAAAATTCTGCATCAGAATACCGAAAAAACGATTGTTTTAAGAGAAGATTCGCACTTCGCGTCCAGATGCGAGGGATGGGATTTGAACCCAAGGACTCCTAAGAGACTAGGCCCTCAACCTAGCGCCGTTGACCAAGCTTGGCTACCCTCGCAATTAATTTTTTCAATTGATCATATGCGTGTATCCATTATGATATGAAAGGATTACACCATCACCTGGCGCCTTAGACCGAGCTTGGTTTCCCTCGTTCTCGCGCCATAACAATGAGGATGTCTACCTAAAATAAGGTATCCATCCGGTTAGCATGGAACCCTTTACATCGTTGAGGAAAACCGTGGTATGCCGGGAGAAAAATGTCCCCAATAATTGAATCCGCGGCATCGATGTATTTTTATATCCACCAATAGCAGATCTCCAACCATGTGGTCTGATATTATTCACGAGTTTGCCGATTCCCCGTCTCAGTGTAAAGTTATACGTTTTCTGCTCGAGAACGGTTTTGGGATCAACAAAGACGGCAGAGTTGCCTGTAACGGGATCGAAGTCCCTGCCACGCAGATTGCAAAGGCAATCGGGTCTGATCGACGCGTCGTCGACGCCACGGCCCACCGGATCCTGACAAACCCCTCGCTCGTTGAGATCTTCACCAGGATGAGAGCGACGCCAGACCTGTCTAATGTTGCCGAATCGCTCGGACTTACCGTAATCACGGTCCTGCCTAAAAATGCATCAGAACGGGGGATCGTAGGTGCTGCAGTCAGGGTACTCAGCGGTCATAACCTCTCGATCCGCCAGATATTTGTCACAGACGCGCAGTTTTCAGAGGAGCCGAAACTTGTGATTATCGTGGATGAATTACTCCCCCATGGTGTCATCGAAGAGATACGGTCTCTCCCCCAGGTAAAAAAAGTAATTATCTGATAGGTTTGCTAAAAAAAACGGATCTTTTTATGAATCAGGTCAGGCTGTGGGAAAACTCGTTTACCTTGGACGATGCATCAGGCTTCAGGGGATTGCCATGTCCCGGGAGCATCAGGTCATAATCGAGACGGGATAATGCAAGGATCGAACTTTTAACCAGTTTCATATCATCTGAACATTCTTCCCGCGGACCATGGATTCGTCCTTCGTCAAAACTGAGCGTATCGCCCGTGAATAAGATCCTCCGGTTCGGGTCATACAAGGAAATACTGCCAGCGGTATGACCGGGGCAATGGACGCAGGTGAGTCCGGCAATTTTATCCCCGTCCTGTAATAATGTGTCCGGAGTCATGTGCTGTATTGGTGTACACCCGGATGGGAGATCCTTTTTTCCGGATACATATTCCGCATCATCCGTATGAATTGCAACAATTGCACCCGTCAGATTTTTTAATTCATAGACGTTTCCTGAATGGCCTGCATGGTGATGAGTGAGAATAATTGTCGTTACATCATTTGGAGAACGCTTGAGCGCTACCCGGATGTAATTGATTATTTTCCTGCTGTTGCCGGGGAGCCCGGTGTCGATTACCACCATCTTTTTACTATTGATAATATAACTATTCCCAATGATCCCGTCAACCTGATGAACCCCCCTGACTATCTCCACCGAAAACACCTACTCACTTTTTTTGTATTGTTGAAAAATTATAAAAGATTTTTTGTCATTCGCCAGGCACAGTACAATACCCTGATTATATTATCCCGCATTCCTTATTATCGGGATCTATTCGTATGGGAACCGACGCAACAGAATATGATTAAAAAGTCTATTAAAACGGCTTTTTCCTTTTTTTTAAAAAAAAAGACAGGTGATTGAATTATCCCGAAAAAGGCCTTGGTAGTAACGAGACCAGGGCCCCGAGGAATGTTGAGACCACGGCGCTGCCCAATACCAGCATCAGCAGTCCCAGTACAACCGGAATAACAGCAACCAGCACTGCTTTTTCAAAGGATAACCCGTTGTTGTCCCGGAACCCGAGGATCAGAAGCACGAAGGACCAGACCCACCCGATAATGCAGATAAACGGGATCCAGCCAAGCAGAAGCCCGGGGGTAGCCGCGTACATCGTCGTTTTGAGGGTTTCCCGTATACCTTTCTTTCCATCCACCAGGATAACAAAGACATGGAAGAGAAAACCTGCAAGGAAAACCCCGAAGAGCATTGCCACAAAAACCATGTACACATAGAACAATTGAGAAACCATTACAAAGGCGCCGAATTTAGCCAGCTGGGTGGATACAATTTTCCCGATGAGGGGGACCATCGAAACCTGCTGTACATAGCTGTTGAACATGAAAGCCCCGATTGCAAGGGTAACGATCCCGTAGAGGACGGTGAAGATGACCAGGAGCGTTGCATAATACTGGTATGCAACGCCGAGCGATTTTGCCCCTGCCTGTTTAAATGTAGTAACAGGGCATGTAAGGAAACCCTGGACATTTTTTACGAATTCTTCAAACATACATCTCACTTCACGGCATGTAAATACATAAGGGTATCTGTCGGACTGGTACGGTTGAAAGGTCATCACGGTAAAAAAATTATCCGGTTTCCGAACGAGGGGTCTTTGCCATGATCATTCACCGTCATGCAGGTAGGCGGGGGACCCTTTGCCCCTGCGAAGGAACTACATACATGGGATGTAACGTATTCTTGGGAATTGAAAATACCATGACCGGGCTGAATGAGGACTATTATAAAGAGATCATCGACTTCCTGCCGGATGCGATGTTTGTTATCGATTCTTTCGGTACTATCGTTGCATGGAACAAGGCGATGGAAGAGATTACCGGTGTTCCCGCATCCCTGATGCTTGGGAAAGGAGATTACGAATATGCAATCCCGTTCTATGGCGAACGGAAACCAATGCTTGCAAACCTTGTGATGATGGGGAACGAGGAACTAAGCGCAAGATACAATTCGGTCAAAAAAACGGATGACACGCTCATCGTCGATATTTTCATCCCGGGGTTCCGGCCCGGCGGGGCATGGTTCTGGGCAAAGGCACGCCCTCTCCGTGACAATCAGGGAACAATAACCGGTGCAATAGAGACCATCCGGGATATCACAGACAGGAAAAAGGCCGAACAGGAGACAGAACTTACACGGGCAAGGTTCGGACAGATTATTAATTTCCTGCCGGATGCGACATTTGTCATCGATGATAAGGGGGTTGTCATCGCATGGAACAGGGCGATGGAACAGGTAACAGGGGTTGCGGCCACCGATATGATCGGGAAAGGAGACTATGAATATGCCATTCCATTCTATGGTGAGCCAAAACCGATGCTCGCGAACCTGGTATTCATGCCGGATGAAGAGGTGGAACAGCGCTACCATTCAATCATAAGGACCGGTGACACGCTCCTCGTTGATATCTTCCTCCCATCATTCGGGGACGGGGGTACCTGGTTCTGGGCAAAGGCAAGCGCCATCTACAACAGGAGCGGGGAGATCACCTGTGCGGTTGAGACGATCAGGGATATCACTGACAGGAAACGTGCAGAGCATGAACGGGAGCAGGCAACTGCGAAACTCACCCAGATGATCAATTTTCTGCCGGATGCAACGTTTGTCATTGACAATATGGGCACGGTAATCGCCTGGAACCGTGCGATGGAGCAGATTACCAAAGTCCCTGCCCGGGAGATGCTTGGAATGGGGGATTACGAGTACGCCATCCCGTTCTACGGAGAGAAAAAACCGATGCTCGCGAACCTGATTTTTATGCCCAGCGAAGAGATTACACAGCGGTACCATTTTGTTGAACGGATTGGCGACACATTCGTTGTCGATATTTTTATCCCGACATTCGGCCCGGCGGGGACGTATTTCTGGGCAAAGGCAAGCCCGCTCTACAATGAACGGGGTGAGGTATCGGGTGCGATAGAAACGATCAGGGATATCACGGACAGGAAAGTGGCTGAACAGGAGATGGACCGTGCCCGAATGAGGCTTGCAGAGATCATCAGCTTCCTTCCTGACCCGACATTTGTGATCGACCGGGACGGGGTTGTCATCGCGTGGAACAGAGCACTCGAGGAACTTACCGGGACCACCGCAGTTCAGATGGTCGGTCAGGGAGATTACGCATATGCCATCCCGTTTTACGGAGAGAAAAAACCGATGCTCGCGAACCTGATCTTTATGCCAGGTGAGGAGATCGAACAACGGTACCACCGTGTCCAGAGGATCCATGACACACTCGTCGTCGATATTTTCATCCCGGGGTTCAGGCCTGGCGGGGCATATTTCTGGGCGAAGGCAAGCCCATTGTACGACCCGGAAGGTACTATCACCGGTGCCATCGAGACGATCAGGGATATCACTGAGCGGATCCAGATAGAGCAGAAACTGGCACGGTCCAATGCCGAACTGCAGATTGCTGCAGAGATCCAGCAGAGCTTCCTGCCAGAGACATTACCCGGGATAAGGGGGTTCGATATCGCAGCACGGAGCGTCATGGCAAAAGAGGTAGGCGGGGACTTTTTTGATGTAATCCCTTTCGAGGTGATACCGCTGGACATGGGTAAGTTTGGCATCCTTATTGCCGATGTTTCAGGGAAGGGAGTTCCTGCCGCACTCTTCATGGCACTCTCGCGGATCGTTGTCAGGGTCAATGCACTCTGGCACCGGGACCCGGCAACGGCAATCAGTTTTGCAAACGATATTATCACACAGGACTCTAAGGCAGGGATGTTTGTCACCCTGTTTTACGGGTCTCTTTCAGAAAAAGACAGGACACTCACCTATGTGAATGCGGGTCACAATCCACCGTTGCTCTACCGTTGCCGTACAAAAACATTTGAAGAACTCATGCCAACCGGTATTTTCCTCGGGGGGTTGGAACACCAGGTGTATTCGTCAAGGACCGTGGAAATCGGGACTGGTGATATCGTCGTGCTCTATACGGACGGTATTACGGAATCCATCGACGGGGAGGAGGAGATGTTTGGCGAAGACCGGTTGAGATCGATCATCAGTGAACATACCGGGCTTTCGGCCATTGATATTCTGGAAAAGATACTGGGAGAGGTCAACTCTTTCGCGGTTGGCCAGCCCCAGTTCGATGATATCACCCTGATGGTGATTAAAGGAGTGGATTGAATCAGGCATCTTTCACCTGTGAATTCCGGTTTTAAACCTTCTTTTCCTGGTTATCCTTTTATTTAGGCGTGTAACCCGAAGAATTTACCCTCAATTTAGCTTGTGCGCTGCCAAGGGTCCCCTCTGGCGTGGGAACGTAGAAATTACCCCCCCCTAACGTGGGTACATTGTTATAATCCGGTTCTAACGAGTATCGCGAGACCAGGTATCCCTGGTAATAGGGCCAGACCTCTATCCTGAAACTGGCAAGCCCCCCGGGTTTCAGATTCACCAGGGCGTCGTAGGTTGATCCGAGAAACGTACCATTCGCATCGTAGGTTGTCGCGACCAGGTATACTTTTACAATTGTTGTGGTACCGGTATTCTGCGCTGTACCGGTCACAATATAGGTCCCACTGTTTTTATTTATTTCGCCACTCTGGTTAATGACCGTTATACTGGGAACCGGGCGTGAATCCTTTTGAGGTGTTGAGAGCGCAATCAGGGGAAAGAAAAGGTACAGTACCAGTACCGTAAGAATGATGATACAGAACAACAGGAAGTACAGTACTCTTGTATAATTCATGGTATTCCGTATGGTTATTCGGATTTATTTATATTTCCCACCAATCCTTTGCATAATTAAAGAAAATGGCAGGTTTATGATAACCGGATATGAAACCCCGATTCTCACCGGGGACCATTGTGTGAAGAGGGGTGAGAAGATTACCGCATCAAGAGCCGGAAATTCTATTTTTCCATTTGTACCGTTCATATTTAGATGATATTCGGACCAAAAAGGCCCCGGCAATATCCTGTTTATCATTCCCTGAACAGTTCCATCTCCAGCCAGAGCCGAAACATCCGTTTCCGTACCTTCCGCGGTAGTGCGAATGCGTCCATCAGGTCATGCTCAATCGATATCCTGCGTTTTCCACCTGCAAGGTTATCAGCATTTGTCAGGATCTTCTCCTCAAGGGTTACCGGCATACAGTCTATCGGGAGAAGGCCAAGGAGTGTGCACTCATCTGCCGTCAGTCCTGCACCCGTATGGCATTCAACAATACGAGCCACTGCCTCAGGCTGACCCAGTCCCCTGCAGATCGCGGCACCTGCCTGTGCATGCCCGATCGAATGCGTCCGTGAACGACCGATGTCATGCAGCATCGATCCCGCAAGGACAAGGTCCGGGTCTGCCGGGGAACCATTCTGGACGTATTCCATTGCAATAGCGTTCACCGTCCGGCAATGGGCTATTACCTTTGGATTGCACCCCTCACGGGCGAGCAACCCTTCAAAAAAACCGGCGTCCTTATGCATGCCCAAGCGTCAGTTTCATCGTAGTAATACGCTTTTTAAGGGCACGGAGGAGCATTTCATTATCAAAATGCGCCATCTGCTGGTCGCAGTCAGGACAGATAAAATTGACATCAATCGCCTGGTTGAAGGTGCATATGATCCCGCAGGACTTACAGATATAGAAGTCATTCTCTTCTTCAAACCGTGCGCGTGCCTGGAGCTTGTCAAGTACCCGTTCGAGGTCACCCCGGATAGAGTCATAAATGGTATCCATTCTGAGCTGCCAGAGGTAGGTAAGCCAGCCGGTCTCGTTATTCTTAATCCGCCGGTACTCTGCAAGCCTCTTCTCGTAGAGCGTGTAGAGCGTGTGGCGTACCGAGTTTAAGTTGATGCCCGTCTTTGCAGCGAGTTCTTCATCACTGTATTCGTTATTATCGGGATATTTTGAAAGCAGGTCAAGCCCTTCGTCACCAATAATGCGCAGCAGGTATGCACGGATTGCCTTGTTACTCAGTAATTCTTCCATCAGGACGTCCTTCCTATATATTGCTGCACAGTGCTAATATGTTTATCCAGCATCAGTAGTGCGTCCCTGCGTGACTGGCCCCACCCATAAACACTGACGATTGCGCCGCCCTTTTCAACCAGCGAACCCGGCCACGGGACGTCTGCAACAAAGGGGAACATTCCGAGGTCCGGCCCCACCAGGATCTCGTCCCGGGCAAAAAGAATTTGCCGTGCCGCAAACTGCCGGGGTTCCGGCATTTTCTCAGGGAGCCTGCCTTCACAGGCGTCAACATGAAGTGAAAAAAGGTTTATTCCGGTTGACATCTCCACCGTGTCGACGGTCCCCTGGAACCGTGGGTTCACTTCAATGGCGTACAGCTCCGCCCCGACGACAAAATCTATCCCTATCGTCCCGATGCACCCGGATGCCGAGGCAATTTTCTCTGCGAGTTGCACCATGTCATTCAATCGTGGGTGGACAAACGGTGTAACCGACCCCACAAATCCGTAAGCGGCTTCTTCCCCACCCCGGAGCAGCTGCTCGTTTACCGCCACCGCCTTTGCGCGGGTACCATCGGTTACACAGCAGACGGATGCAGGGGTACCATCTACGATTTCCTGCCAGAGTGCCGGCGGATTCGCAAAGTCTTCTTTCCATCTGGACCATTCTTCATCGTTATGGAGTACCGCATTACGCCACCCTCCCGCCCCGCATCTTGGTTTCACCATCGCAGGATAGGTCCGTTCGGGAAGAGTCGCAGGGGCAGGCACCCCCGTTTCTAGAAAAAAACGGGAGGTCTGGCTTTTATCGAGAAACGTTGCAGCCGATTCCAAGGCCGGGCCGTACCGGGGAATTCCGACCTGCAACAGCTCGGCCCCGGAGGTCGGGACAAAAATATCACCGCCCCATCGTACGGACATCTGCTCAATCGCGGCAGGTAATGATTCAAGATCGTCAAACGAAAGGCAATGATCTGCATAACGGTACAGGTCCTGGTCGCAGAAGTGATCGACCGTGGATACCTGGTACCCTGCCGCATACGCTGAACAAGCCACGTGACGCGTGGTAAACCCGGCAATAAGTACACGCCGGTTCAAAGACTTTCTGTCTGTTTCCCTTTCCCGCATGGGACAATCCTGATCTTTGCACCCGGGTAATCAGCAGACAGTTCAGCACCTAGAAAAAGCCGGTCTAACAACACCGCAAGACTTGCGATCTCGGAGTGGGGCTGGTTTGTAACCGCGATATTCCAGTCAGCCAACCCATACACTTCCCCCGGTACCTTCTCTGCCCCGACAACCACGAGAATTTTACCCGCGTCCCGGATCGCCATCTCACACTCACGGACCGGGAGACCATACATGGTCAGGTGGACCACTTTCCCACCGCCTTTCTGCCATTCTTCAATACAACGGCGCCATTTTACCTTGTCCTCGATAAAAAAATCCCCGCCCCATTGCTCCACGACCCGACTGATACTCCGGACGATCCCGCTATCCTGCCCGGCAAGGTACATGCCCTTCGCACCGAGTGCCCGGGAAAGCAACCCCACGTGGGTCGTCACCCGCTGGTCCCGTTCCGGGCGGTGGCCCAGCCTCAGGACAACAACCTCCATGTTACGGCTCCGTTTTTTTCACTTTTATCACGCCGTCCTCGATGATGACGGGCATATCCTGGCTATGCCGGCACTGGCACCGGAAGAGCATCTCAGGGATTGACAGGATATCATAGGTGCCGTTCCGACATTCGATAAGAAGATTCAACTCGAGCCGGGTAAGCGATTCAACGATATCTCCTGCTGGCAACCCCGTTTCGCCGACCAGTGACGCTTCTGTTTTCGCACCCCCGTTTGAAAGGATATGGTACACTATCCAGTCAACGTCCTCATCTTTCACGGGCATGTATTGCACCCGTTACAGGTTATAGCTTTTCTGGCCATACCATGACATTTTTCTCTTCCGGCTGTGATATCAATGTGAATGACTGCCGGTCCCCATGAAAAAACCTACCGTGATCTCGCAACTATTGCGGACAGGCTTTTTATACAGAGTAATGACAACGAGGAAGAGCTCGCGACAGCACTTGACACCGTTGATGAAGAAGTCCGGCGGGACCTCCTGCGGTCTGACCTCCTGAATGCCTACCAGGTCTTTTATTACTACTTCCGGGAATTCCCCGGTGAGCTGGCGAAGGAACGACTGCTGTTGCTACCGGCCTCAACTCTCTCCCACGGGGTAATCCTTGCTGAAATCAACTATGTGGAGGTTGTATTCCAGGTGGAGCAGGGCAGCCCGGTAATCACCCTCCACGATGAAGGCCAGGTGATCGCAAATTACCATGGGAAGGATGCGTTCCGGAATGCGAGGCAGTTCATCGATGACAGTTATTGATACAGTCCACGCGAAGTCCCCCTGGTCCTTAACCAAGGGAAAGTCATGCGGTTATTCCGGCAGGGAACCAAAAAATTAAAAATACCGGGAGCAAGGGTACCTGGTAACAGGAACCAGGCACCCCATATCAGAGGGGGATAATTCGGTAGTGTATGAAAACGAATCACGGATGAGGCAGGTACTTGTGCATACATCTTATGCCAGCGAAATGAAATGGGTGATAATCGGTGCGTAACATGCTGTTGAAAGGATTATGTGGGGTTTTTCTTCTTGTTGGGCTCATGGTTGCGGGATGCACGACATTGGACCCGGGGATTGCCATCCAGGCACACACGCCGAACTTCAGCCCGGAAACAAGTCCCCTGCCAAAGCCGACACTGCATATCGTAAATAAGATCCCGTTCAGCTCGTTACCGGACGTAACAATTGAACCAATCCCGGGAATGGTTGTAAACATCAGCAGTTCGAACAAATCGCTGCAGATCGAAACCCGAAATGATACCCCGGTCATAACCCCGCCATCATCTGAAAAACCCCTTTTTACGACGTTCCATGCCGGAGAGAGTGCAAACGACGGAAATATCAGGGTTACGCTGAACTCGGTCATGTATAACAAGTCCTTTCCTCTCGGACCATACAACCAGCAAGGCGGGTTCAGCAGTTACCAGCCAGGTTACCAGCTGATGATGCTCAATGTCACTATTCAGGACCTCCGCGGGGAAACAGCAGGTAGTGAGGGTCTTTTCAACAGTATCATCATAAAAGATCCAAACGGCCTGCGTATTATCCCGGGGCTGTCGATTGTCAGTGATGGGACCGGCGGGAACCCCGGCAGGACCGGGTACCTGTTCTACGAGGTGCCGAATGATACTGCCGGAATAACATTTGATTACCGTTTTCCTGATGCCATCGGCGTCGTGGCAAAGTTCGACCTTACCGGGTGAACATTTTTTTAAATCATCAACCATTCCACGGTCAATTTGACAAAAAATCCGTAGGTTCACCCCTTGGTCCGGTTATACCCCGGGGAACGTTATCCCCACCTATTCATTTTCACAAGGATCAACGAAAAAACGCGCCACGCCACCACATAGAACTGATTTCAACCGATGCTTCCCCGGGCTCGAACGGACTGATCGGGAAAAAGTTACCCCGGGTGTTTATACCGTGATACGGGTGAAGTGATAATCGGAATAGCGTTCTTCTAATGCCCGGGATTCTGTCACTTTTATCAATGGGCAATACTATTTTGAGAGGGGCTATCCCGAAATCCGACCGGATATTACCGCTCGATGATGACGGGAAACAGGAGTATATTTAAGCCTCAGTATGCCAATGTCAATTGAACTGGTGGGAACATAGGCACCGCCGGCAACAACGAGTAACAAAAGAAGGGGTTCACGAGTATGAAAACCAAAGAGATGGCCATCGAAGATTACCAGGAAGAGTTTGCACGACTGAGATCCGAAGTAACCCTGTATCGATCGATGTTTGAATCGAGCCATGTCGCCCAGGTCGTCATCGACCCGGACTTCAAAATTGTGGACCTGAATGATGCCTTCTGCACTATCGTAAATTACCCGCGTGAGAAACTCCGTGGCATGGACTTCCGCGATTTTAAAGGTAAGCAGATGTTGAAGTACCTCTTTGATGAGGGACTGGGCCTTGCGGATGCGATAAAACTAAAAAAATCCGGGACTGCCCACGCTGCCTGGGAGGCATCCAACGGCACCCATATTGTTGACCGGATGATCATCCCGTTCTTCAACGAAAAAGGGGACCTCAGGGATGTCTATATTATCTATAATGAAGTGACGGAACTCACTAACCGCCTTGAAGAAGCGCACCTCTACCGGTCCATGTTCGAGACCAGTCATGTCGCCCAGGTCATTATCGATACCGGGTACAAGATTGTGGACCTGAACCAGGCTTTTTGCACAATTACTGCATACCCGCGTGAGAAACTCCTGGGGATGGATTTCCGGGACATAAAAGGCAAAAAGATGCTGGAGTACCTCTATGACCAGGGGCAGGGCCTTGCTGATGCACTTGAATTAAAAAAACCTGTCACCGCCCGTGCAGCATTTATTGCAGCGAATGGCACACACATGGTAAACCGGAGTATTATCCCATTCCTTGATGACAAGGGGCAGGTTAAGGATGTTTATATTATTTACAATGAAGTGACCGAGATCGAGAATAAAATGGCCGAGGTCGAACGGTTACAGAAACAGTCAGAAGCAATCGTCCAGCAGAACCCGATGCCAATCCTTCTGTGGGACAAAGACTTAAAAGTAATTGCATCCAACAAGGCATTTCTGGACCTGACCGGCTTTTCAAAAGAGCAGGCTGAACGGCTTACCATCACGGATTTCAAATACAATGCCCAGTCCGGGCAGAGTGTCGCAGATACGATGAAGACCGGGCTGGCAAGCAGGGGGGAGGCCGCGATCCAGTTCCCTTCGGGTGAACGTGTCGTCGAACGATACAATATTCCACTCGTTGATGCGAAGGGGGCTCTTGTCAACATCCTTACGGTCTACAACAACATCACCGAACAGAAGAGAGCAATCAAAGATATCGTCGGAGTCTCGACAGAAGCTGAGAGAGGAAACCTCTCGGCGAGGACAAAGGAAGACAATTATACGGGGGATTTCTTTGAAATTGCACATGGAGTCAACCGCACCCTCGATGCCGTTATCGGACCTCTCAACGTCGCCGCCGAGTATGTCGACCGGATCTCTAAAGGTGACATCCCGCCGAAGATAAAAGAGACCTACTACGGGGACTTCAACGAGATCAAAAATAATCTCAACCTGTGTATCGATGCCGTCAACCTGCTGATTGAGGACACCGGGATGCTGACGAAAGCCACGGTCGAGGGGCGGCTCGATGCACGGGCCGATACATCACGCCACCAGGGAGACTTTGCCAAAGTCATAAAAGGGGTCAACGACACGCTCGATGCCGTCATCGGGCCTCTTAATGTCGCTGCTGAGTATGTCGACCGAATCTCCAAGGGCGATATCCCCCCGCGAATAACAGACAACTATCGTGGCGACTTCAACGAGATCAAAAACAATCTCAACCAGTGTATTGATGCGGTCAATCTCCTGGTTGAAGACATGCAGAAACTATCAGGGGCTGCGGTCGAAGGCCGGCTCGATGCGCGGGCCGATACATCACGCCACCAGGGGGACTTTGCCAAAGTCATAAAAGGGGTGAATGCCACGCTCGATGCCGTCATCGGACCCCTCAATGTCGCTGCAGAGTATGTGGACCGGATCTCCAAAGGTGATCTCCCGCCACGAATAACAGACAACTATCGCGGCGACTTCAACGAGATCAAGAATAACCTTAACCAGTGTATCGATGCCGTCAACCTCCTTGTCGAAGACATGCATGCCGCCTCCACGGCCGCTGTCGAGGGGCGGCTTAATGCAAGGACTGATTCATCACGCCACCAGGGGGACTTTGCAAAGGTCATAAAAGGTGTCAATGACACACTCGATGCCGTCATCGGCCCGGTTCATGAGGCCATGCGGTTATCTGATGAACTGGCACGTTGTAACTTCTCGGCCCGGTTCGACGATCGAATTGCAGTAGCAGGGGATTTCATCGCGTTTAAATCCGCACTCAACAACCTTGGCCTGAGGGTAGAGGGGGCCATTAAGGAGATTGGCCGGGTCGCTGCCAGTTATGCCTCGGGCGACTTCTCCACCGGAATAAACCCGGAATTAAACATCCAGGGGGACCTCGTCAGGCTGAAGGAATCGCTCGACAGGATTGGGGTGGCAGTATCCAGGTCACTTGCAGTGGTCAATATCAAGATGAACGACCTTTCAACCGAAGCTGCCCAGGCATCAGCCGGTGTCAGTGACGTGAGCCGGGGCGCAGAAATGATCACCAAAAACGCAGAGGATACCAAGCTGAACGCGGAGCGGAGCGATCAGGGTATCACCCAGGTCCTCAGAACGATGGAGGACCTGACAAAAACCGTCTCTGAAGTATCGTCAAACGCCGAAGCCGTTGCAGTCCTCTCGAACAAGGCCAATGTTCTCGCCAAGGAAGGTATTACGTACGCAGGGAGGGCCGAAAGCGGGATGGGGAGCATCACCAAGACCTCGAAAGAAGTCGATGCACTTATCGCCGAGATCAAACTGCAGATGGACGAGATCGGAAAAATTGTCGGCATTATATCAGACCTCGCAAATCAGACCAATCTCCTCGCCCTTAACGCGGCGATTGAGGCTGCACGTGCAGGGGAGGCAGGACGGGGCTTCGCGGTGGTTGCGAGCGAGGTCAAATCCCTTGCCCAGGGTTCCCGGCAGTCAGCACAAAATATCGGGGATATGATTACGGGTCTCCAGAAGAAGAGCCAGGATGCCGCGAATGCCATGGCCCATGCGGGGGTAGCGGTAAAAGAGGGGAATGCCGCCCTTGTTGATACGCTCCGGATATTTAATGAACTGACCGGCTCCGTGGAAGACATCAGTAAGAAGATGGTCAGCGTTGCCGGGGCGACCGAGACGCAGGCCGCATCCTTCGAAGAGATCACCGCAAGTGTCAATGAAATGTCAGGTCTCGTACGCCAGACTGCCAAGGATGCACTGAATTCCTCTACGACCAGTGAGGAAGCCCTTTCAGTTGTGCACAATATCACCCAGGTGATCAAGGAGATTAATGGGGCTATCGCAACGATCAACACAGAAATGGGTAAATTTAAGCTGAAGTCATAAGGGAGAGACCTGTTTTTTCCCGGTTGCAGAGCTCCCATCAGAACAGTGTGGAGGCCGGGATAAGTCCTGGCCGAACTGGTTGATCATGACGGCAATCGCATCCGGCGGTAGAATATAGTCCACTGACCCGGTGGCGATGGCCGCGAGTGGCATACTCCTGATAGCACAGGTTCCGGGGTCCTGGACCACCGTAACACCACCGTTTTTTTTGATATGGTCGGTCCCTTTCGCACCATCCACCCCCATTCCGGTAAGCAGAATACTCATGCACCGGCCCCCTAATCCAGGGCACAACGATCTCATGGTATTATCGATGGAGGGTCTGACCCCATTGACTTTTTCGGTGTCAGAGAATGAAAATACCCGGTTGTTTC
>JAPKXR010000246.1 GCA_026394715.1 Methanomicrobiales archaeon
GTGGATCTCCATTATGAGGAGCCACATGGTCCTATAACTGATTTGCTGCGCTAACGGGACTTGTAATTTTCCGATATTTAACAAGTCCTCTCAAGTGGAGAGTAGTAAGATCTGGGGATCCTAAACGATGGCCTGGGTCGATCATTGGGGCATACCCACAACTTCTTTTTTTCTTAATTATCCTGAACGCGCTGACCATTGTTGAACACGCATTGAACACCTGCCAATTGTTCAGGGTAATCCGCGCCCCTTTTCGAAAATGAACGCTATATATGATAGAGATATAATAAAATATTATATTATTATAGTACCTGAACACTACAAAGAGATAGAAGGGGAATATTTTTTTTATTCACGCGCCTTCTTTTCTCAAGAGACGCGATCAGGTGCCATATAAAGTGAAATGGCGGGCGATAATGCCTTGTTACCAAAGGTATAAGTTGTTATAACTGAAAAGTGGTTCTGATACGGGGAGAGGTATGGCCACACACGAAATGCGGGCGCCGGATGTTTCAATGGCGGAAGAGGTCCTTATCGGACTTAACACGATTTTTCCTATAATCAAAGGTATGTATGGGGTTAAAAAAATAGGAATGTTTGGTGCATTCGCACGGAGAGATCCAATTCCGGTCGATTCGGTTGAGCTGGTGGTAGAGTTTTCTCCCGGATTTGAAACATACCGACATTATCTCGGTCTTAAATGGCACCTGGAGGAGTATTTTTCAACGAGGATTAACCTCATCACAACACGGGTGCTTGCGGAATCTCCCGCGGCCGCATCGTTCGACCCGGAGATGGGGGAAGTGGACCAGGAGGCGCTGGTGCAGGTCCTTGCTGAACTGGATTTTCTCCAGGCACGGTGCAGGGGGATGGCCTATGAACCGTTTGCAAGGGAGACATTATTGCGCCGTGCTTGTGAGAGAAGCCTGCAGATCATGAGCCTCGCAGTCCGGAGGATAACCGGGGCTCAAAAAGAGATGTTCCCGGGCGCACCATGGAAAGAGGTGGAGGGGATCAGCCAGAGTATTGCCGAGGCACGTTTCGGTGCAGACCCGTTCCTGCTCTGGCATTTTATCATGACGGAAGTCCCGGGTTTCATCCAGGTCATCCGGTCAGCCATCCAGGCGGGTGCACGGCAGCGCCACTATGATGCGGGTGTGACTTCTTCCGATACAAACAGTCCCGAAAAATAGGTGCATATCACCGGTTTTCTGCGTACAGGTACCCTGTTCTGGACTTGGACTCCCGGACAGGTCCTTTCAACACCGCAACCTTGCGATGTTCTGCGGTGTTCCAAAAAATACGGGGACCAACATACGTTTCTACGCCCAACAGGTTTTTTCCCGGTTCCAAAAACAACCGAAAAATTTTCCTTGCCGATGAATAATTTATTCTGCACCAAAGAGATATAGAAAGGGTAACGAAGCAAGGTTGTAAATTTTCCCCGTGTGTCCGTCACACAACCTTATGGGATGGAACACCTGGTACCCCCGGCTTCAGACGTGATCCTCCATGAGCAGTCCCTACAATCTCTCTGATGAACTGACTGAGCTGATCGCTCATGTCGAAGACCTGCTCGGAATCGGGATCACATTGCGGCGCCAGGACGACATCCCAGATCAGGGTATCCTGGTTGATGATTACACCTATGGGACAGGAAAAAACCTGATCCTGTTCTCGAGTAATGAACTGGGTATGCTGAAAGATTTTGTCATTACAAAAAACTGCATCGAGTTATTATTCAAGGGTATTGCCGCAGGGAAAGGTGAGCTCCAGGTACTGTCATTTGATGAAGTATCTGCCGGCGAAGGGATGAAACAGGTCTATTTTGATGTATTAAAGGACGAAAATACAAGGGACCTTGAGATCGGTCAACGGAAAAAGCTGCTGTTCCACCTCTTTTTACTCTTCCGTAACACGCTTTCCGAGGTGCCCTGGTCGATTCTATCGAATATCTACATCTCGAATAAGTTTCCGGTGATGAGGAATTCACAGGTGTACCTCCTGATGAGGGAGAGCATGTACGAAATGCATGCCCTCGAAAAGGCAAACCAGAACCTCCCCCAACGGTATTACGTGATGCATAACGCAATCTATTACGCACGGGACATGCTCCTTGCCTATATCATGTCTGAGTACCGCCTGAATCCCATGATCAACATCCCTGAACTCCAGCAGTTCCGGGCGCTCGATATGAAAGAGATGATGGACAGCCGCTGGAGCCGGTCTCACTGGTACCACACGAAAGTCGTCGGCGATGCGATGTCAAATATCCTCAAGCTCAGCCTCAACTCAGATTTCAACAAGAATCCGGGGCCCGGCTTGTATTACGATCTCTACCAGTGTGGTCTCGATGTGACCAACCGGTGGCTTGTCATGATGGCAATGCAGGACTGGTACCACTGGGAAAAGCCTGGTCATTGGAGATCTGCAATCGAAAAACAGGCGTCGATCGAGGAGTCAGTCCTCGAGAGAATTTTCAATTCATAATTTTGAGGATCTCTCCCGACAGGGTCCCGCCCTGAAACAGGAATAAAAAGCACGTCGCCTGTATCCTCACCCTGCCGGGAGTGTCACCCCGCAAAAACAATTACCTCTCACGTTCCATCTGTATTTGATTTGCTATGCGTATACCAATACAGGCCGTACATCCGGATATCGGTGAGGCAGAGATTATCGGCTGGGTCCATGAAATTCGTGACCTCGGCGGCCTCACATTTTTACTTATCCGGGACAGGACCGGCATCATCCAGGTCACAATACCAAAAAAGAAAGCAACGGATGCGGTGCTAGCTGCGGTAAAAGCAGTATCCCGCGAATCCGTAATCCGGGTATCCGGGCCGGTGAAACCAATCGATAAGGCGCCCGGGGGCAGGGAACTCGTACCGGAATTATTCGAGATCATCAGCCTGAGCGCGAGCCCGATGCCGCTCGATGTTGTCGAAAAGGTCCCCGCAGAACTGGACACCAGGCTTGATGCGAGGTTCCTCGATGCACGCCGGCCGCGTGTCAGCGCGGTGTTCCAAATCAGGAGCACCGTTACACGGGCAATCTACGAGTTCTTCTTCTCACGTGGGTTTATAAACATCACGACACCGAAAATTGTCGCCGCCGCAACAGAGGGCGGGACGGAACTTTTCCCGATTGCCTATTTCGAGCGTGAGGCATTCCTCAACCAGAGCCCCCAGCTCTATAAGCAGATGATGATGGCCGCAGGATTTGAGAAGGTATTTGAAATCGGCCCGATATTCCGTGCTGAAGAACATAACACGACAAAGCACCTCAACGAGGCGACCTCCATTGACATGGAGATGTCGTTTGCCGACCACCTCGAGGTAATGAAAGTCCTCGAAGACCTGGTCATCTCAACCTACAGGACGGTAGCCGACCAGTGTGGGGACCAGTTATCAGCCCTTGAAATACGTGACTTCGCAATCCCGGAACCGGGGTTCCCGAGACTCCCGTACCCCGAAGCGATTGAGATCGCAAAGAAGGCTACCGGGGAGGACATCAAGTACGGTGATGACATCGGGACCGTCTCCGAGAAGGCAATCGGGGAGGAGATGGGAGCGCATTATTTCATTACCGACTGGCCGACGGCAATAAAGCCCTATTATGCCATGCCGTACGAAGAAGAACCGTCGGTCTGCAAGGCCTTCGACCTTATGCACCCGAGGATGGAACTCTCGAGTGGCGCAGAGCGTGTCCACCAGCACGACCAGCTCGTCCACCAGATACGCGCAAAGGGGTTGTCTTCTGAAAGTTTCGAGTTTTACTTAAACCCGTTCAGGTACGGGATGCCACCCCACGCAGGGTGGGGACTTGGTGAAGAACGGCTTGTGATGACGATGCTAGGTCTTTCCAATATCCGCGAGGCCGTATTATTCCCGAGGGACCGTCACCGGCTGGTGCCGTGAAAACGGCGGTTTCTTTTGGTATTCTGCACCTC
>JAPKXR010000100.1 GCA_026394715.1 Methanomicrobiales archaeon
GGTACCCGTTCCGACCCAATAGCCGTAAAGGCAAATGCATCCGGCATCTCAAGGTCCGCCTGGTCAATAGACCCGACCGAGCGATACGATAAATCCTCAGCCATAAACAGAGTGTTTACAACAACAGTCTCACAGTACGGCGTTGCAGTAACGTTCGCCCCCTCTGCATCGAGTGAATCAACCCCCACACGTCACGCCGGAAGCAGCAGCCCCGGCGGAGTGCAGCATCATGCTCTCCTCGTAGAAGCCCTGGCCCGGTGGACTTCACCTGGCTTACCGTGTTGAAATGAACGATATTGGGAATTGTTCAGCACCTGCGAGCTTTCATACTGCGAAGGGCCGGCGAGAATGTACCCGTCATGGTATCCTCCGCTCAGTACTTCATGCCCGATACCGAGTGGCGGCGTCTTTGCCAGGTCGCCATTTGATACGATCCACGTCATATCAGACGAACCGACCAGCGACTGATCAGATGCTCCCATACGGTAATCATTGGATCTATTTTTACCGGGGCTGCTTCAAAAGGCTGGAAGCCGGGAGCATAAGCCCGGCATCTTTGATGAGGTTTCGTAATGTCCCTCTTTTTAAGTTGCTGTGAAGAGGGACTAAAAGGGTGACATCAAGCCCTTATTTTTCCATGATGCAATGGCTACCGGTCTGCCGGGAGATGGAAAAGCCGAATGTATGAAAAATTTTTACAGCTTTTAAGCCTGAAATTACAGGGAGTTTTGGCATATTATACTGATACGTCGATAACGTTGCAACCCTGCTGCCGTGATGCCCGCTCATTGAGCACCCCAACACATCCCACAATCGCATCCTTGATATTCTCAAGTGCCTCTTCTAAGGTGTCGCCCTCTGAATGGCAGCCGGGAATTGCCGGGCAGCTGACCGTAAATCCACCATCCTCAGGATCTGGTGTTACCACGACTTTGTAGATCATTCTATTCAGTACTATTGTACTCCTATCCACTGATAATATAGTGTCGAAGTTAAGTCACCGGATTTATCCCAGGTAAAAGGTACCCCCTTTCTTTTCCTGGTGTAACCCCGCTCCTGAAAACACCATACATAGTGACTCTTGGGGACCCCTGTCACTAGCACGGACGTTTCTGCCGTTTTGTTATTTCTCTCGCAGGCAAAGACCGTCTCGCTTGCCCTGCCACAGTGACATCCGGGTTGCAGGTAACATTTTCTTTGACGAATGGACCGGCCACCGACAATTTTGTCCTCCTACCCGGGTGCGGCTGCACAAGGTTGTACGCCGGGGACCTCCACCGTTATGGTTGCTGACGAAATTCAATAGAGATCAACACACAAAAAAGGGCTCCACCCCTACCCCACCACATCAAACGTCTTCGCAAACGAGCTCCACCGTGCATCCTCACCAATATTGAACCGGCCGTTGGCCATCGGGCCCTTACCGATCGAAAGTCACCCAAACCAGGCTCGGTGGTCGTGCCAATCCCAGCCAGACTGCTCGGACCGAAGGTGAAGGAGCCGGTACCAGACCCGGCCCCGATAGCCTCAAAGCCAAACGTGTCCGGTATCTCCAGGTCCGGCTCGTCATCCAACAACACCTGCAGGTACCCCTGGCTTACCTACCGATAACCCCAAAATCGTCCAAATCCCTCAATTATGCGCCCGAATTTACGAAACGATATTACTATCGGGGTATATTCCCACGACCCCAACCCATAAAAGCCGTTCTCGTTCGTTTAAATCGCCCGCATTTGGCTCCGATTACCACGAATGACGAATACGGTTAAAATGGGCGATTTTCCCCTAATCCAACCTTAAAATGGCCTCTATTTGGGTTTACCCTTTTCCAAAGTCCGAAAAAAGACCTCGTTAAACGCAGGATTAGCCAATTCCCTGAATGCTCCTGGTCACGTTAATGCCCCACCACAAGACACGATCAAACCCGGGCCCGGGCATCTGGTATACGGGCGCCGGGTTATTGATTCATTATGTCACGAGTAATTTTTATGGGGCTCCCCCATGCTGAAATTCCCAAACGTCAGAAGGAACTTTTCACCCGGTCCCATGGCAGGTGTTCATAACACTGCCGCCCAGGTCTCCGTTCTTTCCGCATCCCTTGCGTCTGTGAGTACCGAAACGGCTTAATGACCGCATACCTGACAAGGGCCTGGCTCTTTTGCGGTCCTCATCAACGTGATCGGGAACAATCATTCCCTGAAGCCGGGTTGGACCCACGGTAACTCTGCCCGGATAAAAGGGAAAAGACAAAGCTTTATCCGGCCGTATTTTGTAGTAGTATACAACAGGATAGTTTCTCACCAAACGGCCCTCTTACCAGAATAATTTTTCCAGGCAATCGCATTCCAGGGAGGGACCGGCGGACCTTACACCAGGGAGAATGGGAAGGAAAACATGGCTGAAAATATTGAAGTGGATAGCGCAGAGCTTAACGAATTACGACGTTTTAAGGGGGCGATGGAAGGCTTTATCGGTTTAAATCCCCTCCCAATCCTGGTATTTGACCCTGGCAGGCGGGTAATTGATACCAATGCAGCTTTTACTGAGGCAACCGGGTATACCCGGGAGCAGGTAATCGGGAAACAACCTGCAGGTTTTATTACGTCCCACGCAAAAGGGGAAGGCCTCGCAGAATGCCTGCAGGACAAACGGGTAGTCAGGGGAGAGGCAACATTCCGTGTCCCAAAAGGAGATATCCTCTTCGTCCACGACTTCATCCCGCTCTTCGATGATACCGGTGGGATTTACCGGGTTATCTCGTTCTATTCCGATGTTACCGGGCAGCGCAGGCAGCTGGAAGAGGCCCGCAGTCTCCAGGAAACGACCGCCCAACTACTACAGAAACTGCCCACCCCCATCCTCTTATGGGACATGGATAAGAATGTTATCGAAACAAACGAGGCATTTATCGAAAAGACGGGCTGGAGCCGTGAGAAAACTCTTATCTCCCATCTGAAGGACTTTGTTTACCTCGATAAAAAAGGTGAGGGTAGCGACGAGAGTATCCGGTACAGGCGCCCGGTAACGGGAGAAGCAACGGTCCGGTTCCCAAACGGTGACATGGTGTGGGAGCGGTATACAATCCCGCTCTTTAACGGGAAGCAGGAGATGGTGAACCTCTTATCGGTGTATAACGATATCACCGCCCGTGCCGTTGCGGCGGAGGGCTTAAAGACGGCGGCCTCAGACGCGGAAAATCAGAAACAACTGATGCATTCCATGATCATGCAAAATCCCATTCCACTCCTGATCATGTCGACGAAACTGGACCTCGAACTAGCCAATGAGGCGTTCCTTACCCTGAGCGGGTATTCCAGTGAACGGCTCCGGAAGATGAGCTTAAAAGAGTTCAGGGTGCTTGAGAAGAGTGGCCATGGGATCAGGGAAGCGGTACAGACAAAGAAAGGTGTTACCGGGGATGTAGTTGTCGAGTTTCCGACAGGGGTTAAGTTCCTTGAACAGCATACCATCCCCCTCATTAATAAAGAAGGGGAGATCGTCAGCATGATGGCGACATACCTGGACAACACCGGAAAACGAAAAGTAGAACGGGTAAAAAAAGACCTGGCTGATTTCACCGATATCTATCTCGCCACCCTCTCATCGAACCTCGGGATGCTTGCGACAGGGAATCTCGCGTTCGACCTTAACCTTGCTCTCCCAACCGAAAATACAAAAAATGCGCACACCAATATTGCCGGGATCAATAATAACCTGGCGGAGGTCGGGGGTGCCCTCACTAACATGATCGCCGATGCAAATATGCTGGCAAAAGCTGCCCTGGAAGGAAAACTCAAAGTCAGGGCGAATGCGACCAAACACCAGGGAGATTACAAGAAGATCGTTGAGGGTATGAATGGGACTCTGGAAGAGGTTTACTACCCTGTCCACGAAGTGATGCGGACGGCAAATGAATTTGCTAAATGCAACTTTTCTGCCCGGATTGATGAAAAACTTCACGTAGAAGGAGATTTCGTCAAGTTAAAGGATGCACTCAACAATACCGGGATTGAGGTCTCCAAGGCAATGGCCATGATCAACCAGCAGGTTGTGGAACTTGCATCGAGTGCAAAGGAGGCGAAAGCCAGTATTGAAGAAATATCTTCAGGTACGGAACAGATCGCAAAGAATGCATCAGGCGTCAGTACCAACGCAGAACGCGGGGATGAAGGAATTACCCAGGTCCTGCGTGCAATGGAAGACCTCAACCAGACGGTGACCGATGTTGCCCAGAAGGCGGAAAAGGTATCACAACTCACTGAGGATGCAAATACACTGAGCGTGAAAGGTACTGGCCTTGCCGAGCAGGCAGAACGGGGTATGCAAAGCATCACTTCCTCTTCAGCCGAAGTAGAGAAGATTATTGTGGACATCAAGGCAGAGATGGACAAGATCGGTAAAATCGTCGGCCTGATCCGTGACCTTGCGAATCAGACGAACCTCCTCGCCCTCAATGCTGCAATTGAAGCCGCACGCGCAGGAGAAGCAGGCAGGGGCTTTGCGGTGGTCGCAACAGAAGTGAAATCGCTGGCACAGGAGTCCCGTGCATCTGCTGAGAATATTGCAGACATGATCGGGACGCTCCAGAAGAAGTCCATCGCGGCCGGTGAAGCCGTCGCTTCTTCAAACCGTGAGGTGAAGACGGGAAGTGAGGCGTTGGCCCAGACACTGCGTTCATTCAAGGATATCGCAAAGTCCATCGAGGATATCAGCAGGAACGTGGTGGAAGTAGCCAGTGTGAGCGAGGAACAGGCTGCAACGGTGGAGGAAGTCACCGCCAGTGTCAGCGAAGTGCACGGAATGGTGCAGGCGACCGTAAAAAACGCATGGGAGTCATGTTCCGCTGCGGAAGCAGTTTACGTCTGCACTGACCAGATCACCAAGGTCATCGGCGGTGTGAACGTGATCGTGGACAATCTCTCGAAAGAGATCGCCAAGTTCAAGGTATGAGGAGCATTACGTCACACGACCAATGAGTAGGTTATCCCGTGTTCCCTGAAGCGGGAGTATAGGGCGTCACCCAACAGATGTTGATACCCTGGCAGGCCAGACAGCCGGGAACCAACATATTCCCCACTCGCCAAGTGGTGATGGTGTTCAGAAACTGAATCGACACTATCCAGGTAGTGGAATTTCTTCTCGGGACGAACATTTTTCCATCGACCTCTTTGAAGTTACGGGAAGGACTTGGAGAATCCCCCTCTGGGAAATGAGCCACAAATTATGAGGTTATTTTCGCCATAAAAATAAGTGCCAGGTTATTTCAACCTGATGATATTATCTTTTACTTTATTCGCTGTCTGCTCTCCCAGTGAGATTTTAACACCGGTATAGCACCATTTTGCCAGTTCATCCAGGTCGGCTTTTGTGAGGCTGGAGGGGGATTTCTTCAGGTGGGCCTCACATTGGCGTTTCAGGAACTGGGGAGCGGAGGGCCCGAGGTCCTTTGCCAAGGCAGCCACGAGGTCCTGTTCGAGAGTCATTTCTTTTCCTCCTCCTCGTCCTGTAGCGAAACCATGATCTTAAAGGCGTTGATCATACGCGTAAACGACTCTGCAAGATCGTTGATCTCATCGTTTGTACGGACATCGATCTCCTCATCCAGTTTGCCCATGCTTACCTTATCGGCGATTTCCGTCAGCCGTCTGATCGGTCTGGAGAGACTCATGGCAAAGACAAAGGTGATGACAATAACAATGATCATCGAGATTAACGTGATCATCAGGATCGTATTGCCTGAACTCATGCTTTCTGTTTTAGTCTTAATGTCAGAAACAGTCTGCTGGATTGAGGTATTGATCTTCTGGGATGTTGCCTGCACGGGACGGGAGAACTCGTCGATGTAGGTAGTTGCCGCAACTGACAGGCGGACATTGTCAGCGGTGGTGGCATTCACAATCGCGATGTACATGTACTTCTGGCGCATTGACCCATCCGGCTCTTTCCAGTCATAGTACCCTTTAGTAGGGACTCCGCCCTGGCTCTTTGACATCACTCCCCAGAACCCGGGAAGGGCAGCACTTAAGTTGTGGAGGTCAGTGTTCACAATCTTTGGACTTTTATGGAAGTAACAGATGAGTGAGTCCACGTTGGTGACCGCTGTGTACCCGGTCTCTCCTACGGGCTGGACTGCCAGCTGGCTGAAACTGGGGTTTTTCTGGAGGTCACTGATGGTCGTTCCGGGATGGTCAGTCAGATAGATCTCCAACTGTCGGGCAACATCCACCGCCTTCTGCTGGATCACCTGCTCTCCCACCGCGTTCAGCGCAGCGGTGCTGTCCGCAATCGCGGTCTGACCCATCTTCTGGGCATCATTAGCTGCATTCAGACCAATTGCCTTTTCATCCTGCAAGGCAAGATACCCAACGATACCAAGTGGAACTAATGTTAGTATCAGCATCACTACAAGGAGTTTTATGAGAATTGTTACCTTCATCTGCAAAACATCCATTCTAATAAGAGGTGATAAGGCATCATCATTAATAGAGTTTTAGGAGCTCTCTTTTTTGGATTCTGGATTACCTTAATCCTGCCATAAGCCTGGTTGATGGACACTGAAGAGGGTTATTATCAAATAGCAAGGGTATTTCAACCGGTGTATTTACAAGAATCCTAATAACAAACAATGACTGGACTTGACTTGACTGTGTTAATCCTAAACAACAAAAAAAATAATAATTGCCATCCCGGGTGAATGAAAGCAATGACGATGTGGTGACCTCCCCTCCATCTGTCTCCCCTCCTAATCCCCGAAGGGACACTACACTATCAACCAGGGTATCCAATGATGTGAAGTTTTTTGGTTACTGCCTAAATTCAATAGAGATCAACAACACCAAAAAAAGGGATCCCCCTCTACCCCACCACATCAAACGTCTTCGCGAACGACGTCCACCGTACGTCCTCGCCGATGTTGAATCGACCGTGGGCCATCAGGTCCTTACCGATCGAGTTCACATACCCGAGCTCCGTAGTCGATCCAATCCCCGCCAAACTTCTCGAACCGAAGCTAATCGATCCAAAACCAGAACCTGACCCTATAGCCGTAAAGCCAAACGAATCCGGCATCTCCAAATCCGCCTGATCAACAGACCCAACCGAGCGATACGCCAGGTCATCAGCCATAAACAGTGAGTGTACAACCACCGTCTCACAGTACGGCGTCGCGGTAAAGTTCGCCCCCTCAGCATCAAGCGAATCAACCCCGCAAGTCACGCCGGAAGCAGCAGCCCCGGCGGAGTGCAGCATCATGCTCTCCTCGTAGATGCTAGGCCCGGTGGACTGCACCTGGCTTACCGTATCGAAGTGGACGATATCGGAATTGTTCAGCACCTGCGAGCTCTCGTACTGCGAAGGACCGGTGAGAATGAAACCGTCCTGGTAACCACCACTCAGTACTTCCTGCCCGATACCGAGCGGTGGGACCTTGGCAAGGTCACCGTTTGACACCGTCCACGTCATATCAGACGAACCGATAAGTGCCTGGTCTGAAGCCCCCATAAATGCAACATCGACCGTCGCAGCCTGGGCCGGGGTGATCCCGGTACAAGCCACGCCGAGTACAACAGCTGCGAACACACAGCCGCC
>JAPKXR010000096.1 GCA_026394715.1 Methanomicrobiales archaeon
GTTACGGCGAAATCTCCGGACTGCTCAAGGAAGAGTTTGCCGATCTCAAGAAGGTCTGACTCATCGTCGACATAGAGTACACGGATAGCACCAGCCATTATATTCCCTTTGTCTGTATGGTCACACATACCTTCCGGCATACAGATCCATTGTTCAACGTTTTCAGGTGCCTGCCATCCCACACCACGATTATCGGTCATATAGGCACGGTATGATAGAACAGACGAAATGACGGGTTCCTGCGGTATGGCCTTACATTGTTTACACCCGGTTAACGCTTCCGGTCCTTTGCCTTTCTCGTGTTTGCATGTACCCGGATAAAATATTCAATACTAGGCGGAATTATCGAAAAATCCAGTAAGTGCATAATATTCTCTACCCAACCTGGCTTTCACCCTTCCAGGTTCGTTTATATTGCCCGCATTTGCCTCCTTTTCTATCCGACACCTAATCCGGTTATTTCCAGGGAATTTATTGGGGTGCGTTCCTTAGATGCCCTTCTATTTCCCGTATCAATTTCCCAGTCGATGCAAACGGTAACGTTTCCAATCAAAAAATGGCGTATTTCAGACTATTTTAAAATAATAAAGCAATCCGCCGATTAATTTCTCCTATTTTTGCAACATGCCCTAGTTTTTTTCCGTCTCATCTGTAACATGGACTTCCCCGGCGGCAAACAAGGGCAATAAATCCATTCACAATCCACTTATCTCCGGCCCACGGCCTTCGTCGTTATCGTTGCTGCCCGTATCATACCCAGGTATCCAGGAATTGGTAACGTTCCTGCCTGAGCGGTAACCCGTGGTGGTGCGGTTCCACACGGAGACTGAATAATCTATGCGGAAAGTATAGCAACCGGTCAGGCAACCCGTATCTTTTTCGCCACCGTTGTATCCCGGCGCGGTCAGCACGATACTTTGAAGGGGCAGGACCAGTGGACTGGGGGGAAAGATCCGGGTTGAAAAATTTCAGATTCCTGGGTTTTTGGGCTCGGAGGAATTAACCCGCACTGGGACAAGCTTTGCATTAGCCAGGGCAACGAAGGAGAAACATGGCAGGTATGAGTCATGTATTTTCGGGCAGTTGAACCAAAGGTACTACTATGCCTATGTTTACTGCAGAAGGCCTGATCTGAATCCACGCCTTATCCCCAAGGCACCTTCCACATGACATCCCGGACTATACAGGGTCTCATTACCCTTGAGCTACCCGGGATAAACTAGCATAGCTGACGAATGCCGGAAAGTATGAGACGTGGAGGTGTACAGTCCTAATCCTATTCTAATTCCGGTATTATACTTCAGGCAGGCGGGGAATGGAGGACAATTCAGATTTAATTGAGGCACCCACGATATACATGGGAGGCAGTTATCGGAAAACAACCTGCCGATTTTGTATCTCCCCATCTAAAAGGGAAGGGCCTCAAAATACCCGCCCGGTCAACCAGCAATCACCTGAAACAGGCTTGAGCCGACTTGCCATTTTTTACGGGATCGGATTAAGATAGATTAATGCCCGGAAAAATGACAACCAACATGGAACGGTGAATAAATGGTTAGGGAAATTAATATTCTGATTGTTGAGGATTCGAATGATGATACACACCTGCTCCTGCATGAACTGGCCCAGGCAGGACTGAAAGTCCGGCATGAACGGGTAGAGACTGAAACACAGATGCGTGCCGCACTGGGGCGTGAATCGTGGGATCTCATCCTTTGTGACTATTCAATCCCCAACTTCGGAGCATTACCTGCATTACAAGTTGTAAAGGAGATGGGTGTCGGGGTCCCGGTCATTGTGATATCTGGTGTGATGGCGGAGGAAACGGCTATTTCCGTCATGAATGCCGGGGCCCATGACTTCATCACCAAGGGGAACTACTCCCGCCTGGTACCGGCGATTAACCGTGAAATTGAACATGGACCTGAAAACCGGCGATACTGATGCCTGTAGCATGGTAAAAAATCTAACATGGCATTGGTAAAAGCTGGCTCCAAAATATTGACTGGAAATTGAGGAGACCCGTGCAGGCTCATTGTTCTGATCTCCATGTATTGCCACTATTCAGGAATCCATGATAGGATACCCCTACCCGAAAATACGGCCCCCCATTGTTTTTGTCATGTTTTGATTGGGCAGTTCACATCTTACGGCAGGTGTAACGGTCCATCCCCTTCGGCACCTCAATTGTACACTATGACCCGTTACCCGGTCACCGTCATCAGTAAACCCGCACGGAGGTGATTTCAGCTGCTGCCTCTTGATCAGTTACCATTTGGGAGGAGTCCCAGGTAATGTAAGCCTTGTGCACCTGAAATGGACCAGATATTACAACGCCCCCGTAACCTCATGAACAACGCTGAACAAAACCTTTCGTTCCGGGTCGTATTCAGCGATTGAATGGAGGGTAATGACCGCACCGCTATTTTTCTTTCGGATTTTGTATTCATGGTTAAAAGGCTGGCCGTCTGTGATCAATGCCCGTTTTGCCTGGTCCAGTGGCCCCCGGTATTCAATGAGGGGAAGGTTTTCAAAATCCGACAGTGGACACTCACACGTTGGAAGACCAAACAGGAACTTTGCACCCTCCGACAAGGTAACGGTCGAAGCCCCGGTTTTCTGTTCAAATGATCCTGACCGGGCCAGGAGCTCTGCATAATGGTAACGGGAAAGTTCCGTCTGCATCGCCTGCTCCGCTTCTTTCCATGCGGTAATATCCCTCGTTGTCATCATTGCACCCTGGATTCCAGGCACATCAAGGAGATGGGTGATGACAGATTCGACCTGCATGCTGGAGCCATCTGATTTTTGGATGCGATAACGGACAGGGGCCCGGACATGATCTCGTTCAAATGCCTGTTTAAATTCTAATCCCACAACGGCAACATCATCAGGGTGGACGAGGTCCAGTTGTTTTTTGCCGGTCATGCTTAGTGCTTTGTAACCGAGCATTGACTGGATCGCGGGGGATACATAGATTATCACCCCCTCATGGTTGAGCAGGGTAATGATCTCATCAGAATGCCGGATGATCGACTGGAACCAGGTCTCGTTCTGCTGTAACATGCCCTCAACGCTGGTCCTTCGGACGAGTTGACGGATCTTGTGAGCAAGTTCGGCAAACTGGGCCTTTGGTTCGCCTCCTTTCTGGATATATAAATCAGCACCAGAATTGATGGCCTCGATCACCACTTCCTCCCTTCCCCTGCCGGTAAAAAGGATAAACGGGACCTCACCTTTTGCCGCACGGACCCGTTTCAGGAATTGGATGCCGTCCATGTCCGGCATCTGGAAATCTGAAACGATGACATCATAATTCATGAGTTCAAGCTGGTCCAATCCTTGCGAGGCTGAATTAATTGTCTGTACCATGATATCATTCGTCCTCTCAAGGTATAATTTTCCGATTTCAAGGAGACCGGGCTCGTCATCCACGTAGAGGACATTTATCATGCTTTCTCGTCTTATGATTACGCGATCACATGTAATAGGTATTCCGATAATAGTGGTATGCACCTCTTTTTCATCGTTGATCGGAATATCATTACAATTTTATAGGTTTTTTGGAGGGTCGATTCCTGTAGGGGCATCATGTTTGCCCGGTTCAAATATCGGAGATAGCAGGTTGGCACTGAGGGACGTAACTGCCAGGCAGTGGGATGAACAACACTTTCGTCCTTTGGGTTGTACACAATTACCTGGCCATAGTTATGTATAGATGTGACAACGCTCCGGATTACCGCTGCAAAGACAGGCGTTCATCTCTTCCCAGTTTAGATATGGGAATAAATATGGTAGTAACCCTGCGTGATAGAGAGCCAGAAGGGACATTTGTCCCTGGAGTTGCAAAGAATTTCGGGAATTAGTAAAAGATCCAGGATGGACCCGGTACCTGGCAGAAGAATGAAACAATAAACTGGATTTTTCTATCGGGCAGATAATATGTGTTGTTATGAGTGTTGGCGGGGTTCAGACTGCGAAATTTTTCTTAATCATACACCAGTATAAATATTCACGTGCATATCATGATATTTATGAACCGTGGCAACTTCGTAACTCTTATCCTGCTGGTAGTGATTATCGCCATAGTATCCGCAGGCTGCTCCACGTTATCAGCTGAGAACGGGCAGAAATCCCTGGCATCATCCCCGAATGACGCGACAGGGGGGGCTAATTATGAGGCAGGAATTGGGCAGGGGAATTACCGACCGGTCCCTACCCAGGCACCCGTTTCAACCGGTAGCCCGGGAAGCGCCGACAAAGATACTACGATTGACCAGAAACTCATCTACACGGCACAGGTAAATCTTGAAGTACCGGAGGTTCCTGCTTCAGTTGACCGTTTAAAAGCACTTGCAGCTGCAAAGGGCGGATATTTAGCATCTTCCACATTCAGTACGCAGATTAATGACCGACGGACTGCCATGGTCGTCATCCGGGTCCCTTCAAAGGAATTCGAAAGTGTACTTGCCGGGGTAAAAGAGATCGGAAAAGTAACATCGGCGAATACGAAAGGTGAAGATGTTACTGCAGAGTATGTCGACCTCCTGGCACGAAAAACCTCCTACCAGAACCAGATCACCCAATACAATGAAATAATGAAGAAGACTGAAAAGGTAAAGGATATTATCGACGTGCAGGAGCAGATCGACCGTGTCCAGACCAGTCTCGACCAGCTCGAGGGAAGAATGCGATACCTGAATAACCGTATCGACCTCTCGACGATCACGGTGAACCTGGCTGAGAAAGAACCCGTAGGGGGCGATACCGGTCACAGTTTCGCCAGGACCTTGAACGAGGGAATTTCAGGACTGGTCGGAATGCTCGATCTCCTCATCGTCGCATTGTTTGTCCTGCTTCCATTGATCATTATCGGGGCTGCAGGGTACGGTGTATACCGCTGGCGCCAGTCAAATAAGGCCGTGAACGCAGTGGACATTCCAAAACCGGAAACCCCGGAAAAGAAATAGAAATTTTCTGGCATTGGCCCTGATACGACCTCGTAATTTTTTATTCCGGTCCTAATACTAACGTATCCTGCCAGTCCCGCGGTGTGACATCGATTGTCTGAGTCAAAAACTCAAGGTGCTACAGTAACCAGAAAAAAAGACGCCCCCCGATATTCTAAAAATAGGGTGGACTCCTGGCTTTTTGCAGCCCTTGCAACTTCTGGTCCACGGGGACTGTCACTATCCACCCATATCGTAAACGACCCGCTTCAGGCAAAACCATTCTTATTTGATAACTTCGGGTTTAAAAATACGGGAACCCCGCCGTTACCTGTGATATTCCTTATATCCCGGGAAAGGGATGTAAATTCCCAAGGGATGGTGATGGGATCAGGTGTCCATAAGAATCGCATTTTCCATCCTCTGGTAAATAGGATCAACGTCTTTTCTGATAGGAACCGGCAATTATTTGGTTGTATTGACGGAATAGTATTCCGAAAAAGCGTGTAAGTTTTCAGTGATACAGACCAGATTAAAATCAGGAATCTGTCTTTCAACGTTGAGTATCCCGTTATCTATCGAACTTATAAAATTTCCAATATCCTGAAGAAATTGTCAAGCAGATTAAAAATGATAGAAAAAGTTGGATCCAATTCCTTTCACACGAAAGGAGTTAAATTTTCTTCCCAAATCCCAATTGAGTTAATATTCCCACGGAAACTTGTATACGGCTGAGAAGATGCCGCCACTTGAGAACGTATATATCGGCCTCGTAAATACAGCGTCAAGGGTCTTGCCACTTGAGGGAGTATATGCGGGAATCTTAAATGCATTATCCAGTGTCCCGCCACTTGAGGGGATATAGTCCGGGAACCAGAACGGATTGGTTGAATTGATGCCAAGGTTGGCCGGATTTTTGTTCGGATCCGCAACAGCTGGTGAAACTACAATCAGGAAAAATGCAGCAACCAATACCAGTGCGACGAATAATTTTTTCATTCAACTACCTCTCTATGGCCATGTGTAAGCTCCTGATGGGAGATATATGTTTTCTTCCGGGGGCAATGAAAAAAAGGGATTGTCCGGAAATCAAGGTGATGTCCGCAGTTAACGATCTCAAATAATCTTATCCAAAATCTGCACGTTATATAGATCTGGTCTGCAATCTTTCTTTCAAATCTGAACAAATAGAACTGCAGGTAACAAGTCCCGCAGGAATGATCCTTACCGATATGATTTTTTCTGGGATCTCCGGAAAGGGAATATTCGAAATATCCGACCAAGCATTGATGATCTGATCATGGATTACCCCTGAAGGAATAGAAGAACCTGCAGGTACTCCTGGTTCTGGAATTCATCGGTGATGACATGGGGAAACATAGGCGAACCGAGTCACAGCCTCCACTTTTGTATTACATGCAATAGAGGGAATGAAATACAAAAATAACTGATTTCCTTACCCAAACATCACCCGGTTACGATAGGATTATACAGTACATCCTCTGATATTCAGGTATGAAATTTTCAATCCTGGCAGTAAGCCTGGTACTCGCTGTTGCGTTTGTGTTAACAGCGGGATGTACCCAGAATGTAACGCCGCCGGTTGTAACACCGGCCCCTACTGCAACTCCGGTTACAGCACTGACCGCTCCCCCGACAACGGCACCGTTAACGACCACTCCACGGGTAGGGATGGGCACTCCGGGACCAACAGAACTTCTCCCGGTTGACTACATGCTTGATTTCATGGTACAGGGTAATGGAGATACCGCAAATCCCTACATGGCAGTGACACTTCGAGGCGGAAACGGTATGAACCTTGATTCCCGCATTGATGTGACCTTCACAAAGCCGGATGGGACATCCCAGCAGGACGTGATGCTCCCACCATTCTACGTCGGGTCATTCGTGTCATTCCCGTCTAGTACCTACCAGAACAGGGTGGAGATATGGGTAACCGCTCCGACCGTAGGAAAAGTCAAGACCTATGACCAGATAGTCCCTTTCAAATCGCTAAACCCGTAAGAAATGGATATTAAAACAAAAACATTAGCTTTTTTTAATCATCAGGAACAGATGGGCCGTTTTTTCCTATTCATAAATGATAAGTCTCCCGGGGAAGTACATATCATCACATTCAATATACCGGGTGCATAATTCTTTTAACAGAGGGAGAAATTGAAGAAGAATACATTTTATCTCATTGTCGGGTGTACTGCCATTGCACTGGTCGGACTGTTCTGGTATTCAGATGTGGTCCGGATGCCCCTCCTGATCGAGGTCGCATTCATTGTTGCAGTTGCCATAATCTACCTGCTCCGCCGCCGGGTAACTGACTTAAAAGAGGACGAACGGGACGTTAAAATTACTGAACAGGCAGTGCTCCGTACAATGCAGGTATTCTGGGTCGTCTTTTGTGCATTTTCTATCGGTGCAGTAATGCAGTTACTCAGGGCCCCTGCGTTTCCCCGGGGGTTCCCCCCCGGCCCTCCGCCAATTCTTCCGGAATTGCTTTCACCGCGCTTGATTGGTTTCGTCCAGCTCGGCCTTCTCAGCCTGATGATCTTCCTGTATGTCGGTTTCAGGATTTATTATGCCGGTATTTACGGGGGCTGGGAAACCGATGAGGAATAAAATCAAGGTATTCCGGGCGATGCATGATCTTACGCAGGAGCACCTGGCTCAGGTAATTGGCGTCAACCGGCAGACGATCCTTGCCATTGAGAAAGGAAAATATGTACCCTCCCTGGACCTTGCCTTCCGCATCGCCCGTCACTTCGGGGTCTCTATCGAAGAAATATTCATGTACGACGACGAAGAACAGGCAGGCCAGGTCAAGTAGTACCTTTTTTCATATTCCATACTCGTTCCCACCCACATCTCACTGGTTTACGGGTACGCTTCATACTACCCGTTGCATATCAGCAGGGAAATTATAGTCCAACGATTGAACTTATCGATTATAAATAACAATTAGTATGTTATACACATACTTTAGAAATGTATATATGATATTATGTAAAATATACCATACAAGGTGAGCGCATCATTCTGCGCCAGCACCGAAACGATATAGGAGGACTATCATGAAAACACCAGGAATATTAATCGGGGCTCTCGGAGTCTGCGTGGTTGTTGCGCTGGTCGTAGGACTCGCCGGAGCAGCAGTTGTAACCCCGCATGTCTTTGGAAAAGCCACTAAGAATGATACTGCCCCCGGGCAGGGCCATGGATCTCCAGAAGCTTTTATTGAATACCTTGAGCAGCAGGGAGTCGACGTTTCTGGAGCAACAACTGCCATTCAGAATGGGGACAAGAACGCCCTGAAGACGTGGCTCGATGCATACCGGGATGCCAACCCCCGGAACCAGACTGGTAACCAGGACCGACCGGGACCGGAAAAGATCATTGAAAACCTTGAGCACCATGGAGTAGATGTCTCAGGA
>JAPKXR010000262.1 GCA_026394715.1 Methanomicrobiales archaeon
TCAAAAACCCTTTCAATCTGCCGGTAATTTTTCACATCAACACGGACATAGTTGTCCCGTTCGGTATTGTAAAGGTCCGCAGCAATGACCTCATGTCCGCGGGACAGTAATTCATTAACCAGGTTGGTACCGATAAAACCTGCACCGCCTGTCACGAGGATTTTTTTAGCCTGCATGAATAATCACCATAAATCTTTTTGATCAGAACACCGGCTACGATTGCTCCCTCTCACAACATTACTCATAGGACTCCTTTCTGCTCGTACAGTGTGATCAGTTCACGTTTCCCCAGGGTGCAGTCAACCAGGTCATTCAACTCCTGGCGGGAGAGGCTGAGCTGTTCTGCCATGATCCCAAGCAACCGGTCACTTATCTCTTTCTTACTATGGCTGATCCAGGTACGGATCGATGTATCCCTGCCGTCGAAGATAAACGTCAGCTTGATGTGGCCGGACATTTTCGAAGAAAATCCCTTCCTCAAGAGTGCTTTGAGGATGTTGTGGTTCATTCGCGAACCCAAGTCAGATCGCCTCAGTAAAGAGGGAGAGCAATGAATTTCGGAAATGTAGTGCCCCGGGAGTTAATTCATTCTCCGCTCGTTCGATGTAATCATTCCAGTTCTCTTCAAATTGTGCATTGATTTCTTTCAACCCGCGATAAAGATCAGGTGCGACCACGAGCAGGTGGTATTCATTATTGTAGATTATATATTCGCCATCTTCAACCTCGAAAGAGAGATCAATCGGATTATGGAATTCCCGGATAGTTCCATTAATCTTCACATACTGGTGGGGAATATGACCTGAATGGACTCCTTCCCGGGTCTGGCGTACCAGGCGTTCTATCACATCACCATAGGTCTCCCTCGGATGCTCCTTAAGGGAACTCAGTCCTTCTTTTACTGATTCTGATATCTTGATCGATAACGCAGCAGGCATACCACCATATACTACCGCGGTGGTATAAATAATAACTGGTGCAGATAACGGGCACAGTTTCATGGGTAACCACGTCAGGGGCACCTTTTGTCTCCACCATCTGGCTTTATTGCCGTACTAATTTGAACGATCCTCTTCCCGGCTTTCCCATCACCGAACGGATTGGACCATTTTCCCCGTGCTTTTCAGCATCGTCTGCACAGCCACAACGATACGATCAGCATCAGTCCCTGCCAGGGCATTTGAACCCACGGTAATGGTCTCGGGACGCTCAGTATTCTCACGGAGAGTGACACAGGGGACACCGAGGATGCAGGTCTCTTCCTGGACACCACCTGAATCTGTCAGGACAAGCCGTGCATTGGCCTCAAGCTGGAGGAATTCAAAGAACCCGACAGGGGAATAATCTGAATGCCGTCAGTGGAAATCCCAAAGGCATTAAGCATCTTCTGCGTCCTGGGGTGCATGGGGAACATAACGGGGAGATCATACTTCTTTTGAATCGCCTGGAGCCCGTGGAAAATTCCTTGCAGACGGGACTTTTCATCCACGTTTTCTGCCCGGTGTGCAGTTACGAGAAAATATTCCCCTTTTATGAGACCTAACTTTGGGAGGATATCTCCTCTCTGTTTTGCAATATCGAGATTCTGGAAGACTGCGTGGACGATAGTATTACTCGTCACATGGATCGTTTCATCCGGGATCCCCTCCTGGAGGAGGTAGTCCCGTGCCGTCTGGGTAGGTGCGAAAAGGTGGCTGGAGATATGGTCCGTGACGACCCTGTTAATCTCTTCCGGCATGTTGCGGTCAAAGGAGCGGAGCCCGGCCTCAACATGGCCGACAGGGATGTGGAGTTTTGCTGCGGCAAGGGCATCGGCAAGGACCGTGTTGGTGTCACCCTGGACGAGGACGATCTCGGGGGGTTTCTTTTCCAGGACACGTTCAACCCCCTGCAGGATCTTCCCTGTCTGCTCTGCCTGGGACCCTGAACCGACATCAAGGTTGAAGTCAGATCCGGGCAGTTCCAGTTCATCAAAGAAGGCCCGTGTCCATCTCGTAGGAATAATGCTGGCCGGTATGAATGATATAATAAGGGAGATCCTGCTCCTCACATTCCCGGATGACAGGAGATAGTTTGATGATTTCTGGCCGTGTCCCAAGGACGATTGCGATCATAGTTTCCACATAGTTTTAGTTTACAGTACGCTGTTTGAGGTTATCAGGAGAGTGTGCGGGCCGGGCACCAAAATAATCCCCACTGCAGGATTTCAACTCCCGGAGAGGATTGGTACCGATAAA
>JAPKXR010000107.1 GCA_026394715.1 Methanomicrobiales archaeon
ACGTATTCGGCAAACATGGCCTGCCCCGAATGTGGCATTACGTTCGAGGAGCTGCAGCCGCGGATGTTCTCGTTCAACAGTCCGTTCGGTGCCTGCGAGGAATGTAATGGCCTTGGGATCAGGATGGAATTCGACGCTGACCTGATCATCCCTGACAAGAAACTCTCACTGGCGGACGGGGCAGTCGCGATGTACCGCAATTTTCTCGATGGTTACCGGAGCCAGCACCTCGGTGCTGTCGCACAACATTTCGGCTTTTCGGTGTTCACACCCATCCAGGACCTCGACCCTGCGCAATACAACGCCCTGATGTATGGCTACGAAGAACAGGTCCGGTTCTCGATGAGCATGAAGAATGGGGATGCCCAATGGTCACACAAGGGGGCATGGGAGGGACTCCTGCCCCAGGCCACCCGCCTGTACCACCAGACCCAGTCCGAGTACCGGAAACGCGAACTCGAAAAATTCATGCGGATATCTGATTGCCTGAAGTGCCATGGTCGGCGCCTGAAGGACAAGATCCTGGCCGTAAAAATTGCCGGGCATTCAATCATCGACATCACCGATTTACCGGTAACAAAAGGCATGGAATTTTTTTCGACCATTGAACTAAACGAAAAAGAACAGGAGATAGCAAAGCAGGTATTGAAGGAGATCAATGCGAGGCTTGAATTCCTTGAAAAAGTCGGGCTCGGCTACCTCACCCTCTCCCGGGGTGCAGGGACCTTATCCGGTGGGGAAGCCCAGCGGATCCGGCTTGCTACCCAGATAGGCTCGAACCTCGTAGGTGTTCTCTATGTCCTCGATGAACCCTCAATCGGACTTCACCAGCGGGACAACCAGAAACTGATTGACACCCTGCGCCGGCTCCGGGACCTTGGGAATACCCTGATCGTGGTCGAGCACGATGAGGATACGATCCGGCATGCAGATTATGTCGTTGACATGGGTCCCGGGGCAGGAGTCCACGGGGGTTACGTCGTCGCCGAGGGGACACCGTTACAGATCGAGCGGAATAAGAATTCCCTCACCGGCCAGTACCTCGCCCGGACGATGAAGATTGATGTGCCGGGGACGAGGAGAAAAAGCCGGCACCATGTCCGGATATGCGGGTGTAGCGAGAATAATCTGAAAAAAATCGATGTGGAGATCCCGATCGGTGTATTCACGGTCATCACCGGTGTCTCGGGTAGCGGGAAATCCACCCTCATTTATGATACGCTCTATAAAGCCCTGGTGAGGGAGCTCTATAATTCCAAGGAAAGTCCCGGGAAATATGAACGGCTTGAATTCGATAGCGAGATTGACAAGGTAATCGTGATTGACCAGAGCCCGATCGGAAAGACCCCGCGTTCGAACCCTGCGACGTATACCAAGGTATTCGATGAAGTCCGGAAGATCTTTGCGGAAACAAGGGAGGCGAAGACGCGCGGGTACAAGCCCGGAAGGTTCTCCTTCAACCTGAAGGGTGGCCGTTGTGAGGCCTGCGAAGGGGACGGACTGATCAAGATCGAGATGAACTTCCTCCCTGATGTCTACGTGGAATGCGAGGAATGCAAGGGCTCACGGTATAACCGGGAAACCCTCGAAGTGAAATACAAGGGGAAATCCATATCGGATGTCCTGAAAATGACGGTCGAGGAAGCTACCGGACTATTTGTAAATATCCCGGCCATACATCAGAAACTGGAGACACTCTCGGCAGTAGGGTTGGATTATATCAAGCTGGGCCAGAGTTCAACCACGCTTTCCGGAGGAGAAGCGCAGAGGATCAAGCTGACGCGCGAGCTCGCAAAAAAAGACACCGGGAAAACGATCTACTTCCTCGACGAACCCACAACCGGACTGCATTTCCATGATGTCAAAAAACTGATCAAGGTCCTTGATGAACTGGTAACAAAAGGCAATACCGTCGTCGTCATCGAGCATAACCTGGATATTGTCAAATCTGCGGACTACATTATTGACCTCGGTCCTGGCGGGGGCGATGCCGGCGGTGAGGTAATCGCGACCGGCACCCCGGAGGAGGTTGCAGGGAATGAGAAGAGTTACACCGGAGAGTTCCTTAAAGTCCTGCTCGCCGATCGGCCGGGTAATCAACAACCCCCGATCACTACCGTAATTGAAGTCCAACCGTCCACGGTAAAGGCAAAAGGTGGAAAGACTGGCAAAGTCTGAAGGTCCGGCATAATCGGGTGGAGTTTTTCCAATGCCAGGTGGGGCGGTTGCAGAGATCAGAAATGGTAGTCCGATTGTAGAATTTGAGTTAAAATGTTTGACAGAACCCCAATATAAGAATATTTTGAAAGGGCATTTTATGGTTTCCGGGGGTAACTCACCGATCATGTTTGTTTCAGCAAGGCCCACTTCTTCACAATTATTCAGTTCAAACATTACACTATGGTATGAAAACAGGCATGATACCGAAAGGGCAGAGGCGATATGTTGAGTCGCTCCCCACATACGCCCGCCAGTTCCTCTGATCGATACAGAAACCGGATGCAGATGCAATTGAGGGATTCTCTCCAGCAATCTCTCCTGAACAAAAAAACTACATCAAAGAACCCGGGAAGTACCGTAGGAACAGTTACAGAGATTTATGACTATCTCCGGCTTCTCGTTGCACGGAGATGAAATATCAGCGGTTGTCCGTAAGTTCATCAGGTGAGATTTATGGCCCAAGGGTATTTTTTGCAGGAAGAGGAAAAAGGCGCGTGATTAAATTTCCGATTTGGGTGGATAAAAGTTCAGGAAACCAATAATTAATAGTAACCTTAAATGTATTACCAACTATGACACATCCTCTTATGAAACCCCGTGTAAAAAGCAACATTATCCGGCTTGAGAGGGTCATACGGGAAGCAATTGAATCAAATCCATCAATATCTCATGATCTCCTGCAGAAGGATATCAGTACTATTGAGAAAGAGATTGGAATCCAGGCTCACCCTCCGCGGGTATATCTCGGGTGGGAGAAGGGTAATAAGGAAGGCTGGCAATATGGCACGTTCGTATCTGAAAAAGAATATTCCCGCCGTGAAAATTTAATCATTCAGGAACTAAAAGACGGGATACGATATCATTCCTCGTGAAATATCCCCTGAATTATTGCAATTAATTCAGGAACTCCTTGCAGATGTCTATCCGCTAGCGAGGCAGTCCCTGATTTATGCAGAGACTGTTACCGGCGAGATGGAATATAAGGGTGCCGGGGAATTCCGGGATGTTCTGGAACATATCAAACGCGCAATTGTGGATGCGGAAAGTGATGATGAAGCACGTGATGACATTACCGAAGTGTATGAGCATTTACGGAGGGCCGCGGTCGAGAGTGTTCAACGTGCGGCGAGCAAGTCATACGCTGAAATGTTAAAAACAATCAGATTCCCGTCTGTTATACATAGGCTTACGTTGGTATCTCCTCCTGACAAAAAAATAGTCAACCCATTAAGAAGTATTGCTATTCAAGGCATCGAAGAAGGGCGCTATCTGAAATCGGATAAAGAAAGATGGCCTGAGTCTATTGAAAAATTTAAAAAATCAATTGATGCATGCAACCAGGTCCTGGAGTTGTATCCTTCGCGGACAGATAGTATTATTCGATTGATAACCATCTACTGCGCCTTAATTGGGGTTATTGGAACTATATTGACGGTAGTCTCATTTTTACGGGGGTGCTGATATGTCGGCATTACATTGGAAGTGTTTTTATGTATCTCCCTGGGCTCTTAAGATCCGGTAACAACACTGGCCAAAACCCGCTACCTGCTGACAGGAGTAATCTTCCTTGCTAGATCAGTCAATGGTGCCAGAAAGTCCCGGCTGCTACATCTTTCGTGATGCCAACGGGACGATCATCTATGTCGGCAAGGCAAAAAATCTGAAAAAACGGGTCACATCATATTTCCAGAAAAGTGACCATGATACCAAGACCACCGCGCTGATCAGTCATATCAGATCGCTCGACTTCATGGTAACCAGCAACGAGGTGGAGGCACTGGTCCTTGAAAACAGCCTGATAAAGGAGAACCAGCCGCGCTACAATATCGACCTGAAGGACGCAAAACAGTACGCCTATATCGAGCTTACGGATGAGGAGTTCCCCTGTATCAGGATTGCCCGGAGGGCTACCGCAAAAGGTACTTTTTTCGGACCGTTTGTTTCAGCAGCCGAACGGGACTACGTATACTCCGTCGTGAAAAAAGTATTCCGTCTGCGGACCTGCAGCAATCTCCGGAGGAGGGCATGCCTCCGGTACCACATCCATACCTGTTCAGCGCCCTGCCTCGGAAACGTAACAGCAGAAGAATACGGTGAGCAGGTAAAAAATGCGGTCCTGGTGTTGAAGGGCCGGGGGGCCGAACTCATCCGGCAGTTGAAAGATGACATGAAAGTCCATTCTGATTCACAGGACTACGAAGGGGCAATGATGGTCCGGAACCAGGTCAATGCCATTGAACGACTCGGGCAGCGCCAGGATATGGTCCGCCCCCTGGACACCGAGGAAGACATTATTAATTACTTAATAAAGGATGAAAAGGTATACCTGATGCTCTTTCCCGTTCATTCCGGGACCCTTGCAAATAAAAAGGAGTACGTGTTCGATTATCGCGAGGACTGCATCGAAGAATTCCTGGTTCAGTACTACTCGTTGCATGAACCACCGGGAGAACTGGTAGTGCCTGAACCGGTCAGTGGGCCGATGGAAGAATTTCTTTCAGGGCAGAAGGGCAGGAACGTAACGGTTACGATACCACAGCGGGGTGCAAAAAGGAGGCTCCTCGACCTGGTCAGGTTGAATATCGAGACGGTGTTTTTCGGGGACGAAATAAAACTTCACGAAGTCCGGGACCAGCTGGGCCTGACAGAGCTCCCGCGGGTGATCGAATGTTTCGATATCTCTCACTTGTCCGGCACTTCAGTGGTAGGTTCAATGGTCCGGTTCAGTGACGCCCGCCCGGACAAAAAGAATTACCGGCGGTTCCAGATTAAGACTGTTGAAGGCGTTGATGATTTTTTAGCGATAGGAGAGATCGTCCGTCGCCGGTACTCCCGGTTAAAGGATGAAGGCAGCCCGATGCCGGACCTGGTGATGGTAGACGGTGGTAAAGGGCAATTGCATGCGGCGGTGAAGGAAATTAAAAAGCTGGACCTTTCGCTACCCGTCATCGCCCTTGCAAAACGCGAGGAAGAGATCTACATGGTGGGCCATGCACACCCCGTCCCCATTGACAGGAAGGAGCGGGCCTCCTTGTTCCTCCAGGAGATACGGGATGAAGCACACCGGTTCGCCATCACGTATCACCGCTTGCTCCGGAAAAAGAAATCTATCAAGGGATAGTTCTGCAAAACTTTGTATCCATGAAGTGTCTGCAAGCTTGAGGGCTGGTATGAGACCGACATGAACGCGACGTGTGCGCGCCGGACCTGGTAGAATCGGGAATTGAATCTCTTGATTTCGGGCCTACTAACTCTCTTTTGATTTTTGAGGCGGTATTAGACAGATTTAATCTGGCACCCTGCGATGTTGCCGGTAGCGAGAGACGGGTTTCCAATCTTACGGCCCGCATCTGGCTGACGGTACCAACGTTCATCAATTGCCGGATTCGTGCCTGCTACTCACCGCGGTCTTTCACCATTGGGGTAGTTCTCAAACCTGTCAGATTTGGCAATACCCTGGTGACCGGTTGCCATTCCTGTTCCCATTGTACCGGGCCTGTGCGAAAATGATAATCCCCTGCTTCAGGAGGACCATTACCAAAAGCCGCATTACCAAGGTTATTGGTTGTACCGCTGCCACTGTTTTTTTGCAACACCCAATGATTATTTTTACAAATTGGAGGCCAATTCAGTCTTGAATTATCGCCAATAGAGCGATCTTATCCGATAATCCGTATCAACGTATGCCCTGTTTTTGCGGGGCGGTAATGACCCTATAAATCGGTCTTATTTTCGTTAGATCCCCTAAATATCATCAAATCAGCCCTATAATTAAAAATCGATATCTGGTGGTTAAAATATGGTGAATCCAGCTCAAAATGGCGTTCTTTACCCCCAAAAAAAGGTATGAGTACGAACGGACGGGGTCTGCCCAGACAATGGGCAAATATCACGTTCAGGGTAAAATAAACTCCATTTATCAATTCAATACCGGGTTGAAAAGATACCTGGTGCACAATGTTGTATCTAACAATGGAGATTATTTTCTCATTGGATCGCACGTGTAGTGGATGACCGATGGCTGGAGTTTATGCCGTTGAAATGCCGGTATCCATAATTATTTTTCAACATCCAGCTGATAACGGTGTGAAATACAAGAGCTGCCGAAATAAATTCAACCCGGCAACGGACCTTTATTCTATTCACATGCTCTGCCGCATCCAGCGGGGAGAAGGTGGGAGGTCTGAACGTTGGGGAGGATCAGGAACGAGGTTGCCAACAGGACAACAAGGCTGCGGTATGACCAGGCCTTGTTGCTGCAGTGGGGTGCCGCACCAATTCAAAAGATGATAGGAAAAAACTGCCGCGATGCGCACCCGGCAAAATAGTAAGTGTAAAGTTTTAGGGCCCCGCGAAAAAATCGAAAATAATCCAAAAACAAGTACCAGACCTCCACGTCGTGACCATGACCGATTTTGATCTCCATGCACCATTCGGGCCAAAAGGTTCCCAGCCGGAAGCAATACAAAAACTGGTCAGTGGTCTTTGTGAAGGGCTGCAATACCAGACCCTCCTCGGGGTCACCGGGTCGGGCAAGACATTCACGATGGCCAACGTGATCCGGGACTCAGGACGGCCTGCCCTGGTCATCGCTCACAACAAGACCCTTGCTGCACAACTCTATAACGAGTTCCGGGAATTTTTCCCTGGCAACCGGGTCGAGTATTTTGTATCCTATTACGACTATTACCAGCCGGAATCCTATATCCCCGCAAAAGACCAGTACATCGAGAAAGATTCGCAGATAAACCCGAAGATTGAGCAACTCCGTCTCTCTGCGACCGCGTCCCTCCTGTCCCGGCGCGATGTCATTGTTGTCGCCTCCGTCTCCTGCATCTATGGTCTTGGCCGGCCTGAAAATTTCCGGAATATGGGATTTGAGTTGAAAGTCAACGAACGGAGTTCGAGGAAAGAGATCATCAGTGACCTTGTGGCCTGCCAGTTTCAGAGAAATGAACTTGAACTCATGCCCGGGCGTTTCCGGGTGAAGGGGGATACCATCGACCTGATCCCCGGCTATTTCAATAATATCATCAGGGTCGAGCTGTTTGGGGACAACGTCGAACGGATCATGGAGATCGACAAAAATACCGGCTTGGTCAAAGAGAGGATGAATTATTTCTATGTATACCCTGCGCGGCATTATGTGATCCCTGAAGAAGACCAGAAACGTGCGATGGTGACCATCCGGGAGGAATTAACAGAACGTCTGCCACAACTCGGGCTGATCGAATCCTACCGGCTTGAACAGCGTACCCGGTACGACCTCGAGATGATCGAGGAGAGCGGGAGCTGCAAGGGGATAGAGAATTATTCCCGGCACTTTGATTTCCGTAAACCCGGGGAAAAACCATACTGCCTGCTGGATTACTTCCCCGATGATTTCATTCTCTTCATCGATGAGAGTCACCAGACCATCCCGCAATGTAACGGGATGTACAAGGGGGACCGTTCGAGGAAAAAGTCCCTTATCGATTACGGGTTCCGCCTGCCGAGTGCCTATGATAACCGGCCGCTCATGTTCAAAGAGTTTGAGCAGTACATGCACCAGGTCATCTTCGTATCCGCAACCCCTGCGGACTACGAACTTGAGCACTCCGGCCAGGTCGTAGAGCAGATCATCCGGCCCACCGGGCTGGTCGACCCGGTAGTCGAGGTCCGGAAAACAGAAGGCCAGACAGAGGACGTGATCGGCGAGATCACAACAACAATTGCCCGGGGTGACCGGGTACTTCTGACAACCCTGACGAAAAAGCTGGCAGAGGAATATACTGAGTACCTGGCGGGCCGGGGGATCAGGACGCGGTACCTGCATTCAGAAATAGATACGCTCCAGAGGACCGAGATCATCAGGGAACTAAGACTTGGCAGGTTCGATGTGCTGGTCGGGATCAACCTTCTCCGTGAAGGGCTCGATATCCCGGAAGTAGGGTTTATCGGGATCCTCGATGCCGATAAGGAGGGGTTCCTGCGGGATGCGAGGAGCCTGATCCAGATTATCGGGCGTGCAGCCCGGAATGTGAACGCCCACGTGGTATTATATGCCGACAATATCACGAAATCCATCGATATGGCCCTTTCGGAGACGAAAAGGCGCCGCGAGATGCAACTGGAGTACAACAAGGTGCACGATATCGTCCCCCAGACCATTATAAAACCTGTCCGGGAGAAGGAGGCCGATATCAAGGACGTGAAGCACATCCCGAAAGTCGAGGTGCCGGAGATGATCATAGAATTCGAAGCGGCAATGAAGGTCGCAGCAGAGAACCTGGATTTTGAGGAGGCAATCCGGCTGCGCGACCAGGTCAACCTGCTGAAGGGGAGGCTTAAGGAGAACTGAAAATGTCCAGCCCTTTTCGCCTGGTACCCGAATCTCCTGAAGATACAAAGTAACCGGTTGTTAATTAGTAACCTGGCCTGGCGGGCAGACTGGACTTCACCCGCATCCATTTTCCAAATTACACGACTGCAAATTCTTTAGCCATCGCAATCGATGCCGGACCATTACTTGATGTATAATCCACGGTTACGACGGCGTTGTTCTTCCTTACTACCACGCCGCTTTGTGACTTTTGCATCCAGCCATAACTTTCGTCGGGGAATTCAAGGGGGATAATCCTGTAGCCTGCGTCCTTTTGTTTCTCCTCACTATAGCCGGCCTTCGCCGAATCGATGGAATCATACAGTGTTGTCTGGACCTTGGCATAATCCCCGTTGCTCTTAACAAAACCTGCTGTACATGATTTTGCATTGCAGTTAAGGTCGTCCGGGTCCCAGGCGGCTGAAATTTCCTTGACGGTGACCATAATGTCAGATACATTTTCGTACACCCTGCTGCCTGCCGTACCGGTGGGGGCAGGGAAGGTCTGTCCCGGTGATACCTGTGGACGAGTTATTGATGGTGAGGCGATGCTCATGTCAGTCTGTGTTATCTGATGGTCGGCATTCGATGTCGGTTTTGTCATGGTGACCGATGGTCGTTCAACCGGTTCCCGTTGCGGTGGTGTTTCCCTTGATGAACACCCGGCAGAACAAGCCAGCATGAGTAACACGACAACAATAACAAAAACCAGGTAATGATTCTTCATAGTACCCATATTTCCTCCTGGTGAACAATAACTTTTTGTGGTGGACCCGTAACCAGTGTGTCGGCCCCTGATAAAAACCAGGGATTAATTACCCGCCTTTTAGAATTTTGTCGTCATCATGTTCCCAAAAAATAGAATCACTCCATAATTATCCGGCTGGCTGATACCTGGTGGGACTGATAAAATTAGGGGGCAAAAAGAACATATATTTATAATAAATATTATTTCGGTATATAAGGAAACCAGTTGTATGGAGTTAAGCTGTTCAGTAACTTCTATTATTTTCTCATTTCAATACCCATTTCCGATTTCAATTATTCTGGTATTCCGAAATCTGATATTGGTACCTGGATGGAATTATTTTCTAATAAGCGCGCGTTGGGCGTTCTTCATGAAAATGTCTGCCAAAACGCTGACAGATGGCTGCCGGATTGATAGGTGATATACTGGAAACTATTTACCGTGTTAAGCTATTAATCAGTATTACTCAATTTGACCGTAAATTCTGTGAATCCCTGTGTTATCTCCTGCAAATTCTTTCCATGGGTATGGGACCTTTTTACTACCCTGATATCACATTTCACGCGCACTCGTGGTGTGATATCGGTAAAAACGGGTGAATAAGAGGCCTGAACTCACGAAAAGTTTAAATAAGTTACAGGAGAGGATATGTTGAATACATTTATATCGGGTTTTGAGGTGTGATACATCGCAGATTTCCGGTTCAAGGATGTTTAAAACTGAAGCTCAGGTGATCAAGGTGACAACGACGAAGTTTAAGAATGTGGCAATTATCATTGGAGTACTAATGTTGCTCGTGCTGCCGGCGTGTGCAGCCCAAATAACGATAACAGCAATAACTCCCAGTATTGGGTTCAACAACGACACAATTTGGATTAGCGACCTTCACGGATCTAATTTTTCCACTCCATTTTTTGTAACCCTCATGAATGGATCTATTGTTATTCCCGCAAGCCGTTTTTCTGGTGGAAGTGTTAATTCTAACCAGATTGCAGGGAATTTAGATTTAAGAGGCGAGCCCGCTGGTACGTACAACGTTACCGTCACAGATGGAATCAATCCATTAAATAATGCAACATTACGCAATGGTTTCCAGGTTGTGAACCCACCACCACAACTTTTCAGGATAACTCCAGATTCTGGTTTAAACAATAATCCTGTATTTCGTGTCGAGGTTATCGGTGATGGATTTTTACCCGGGGCGTTCTTCAATCTGACCAATGATGTACTTGGGGGAAATGGTTCAAAGGCAAGTGATATATTTGTCGAAAGTGCGACAAGGATGAACGGTACGTTAAATTTGACCGGGAAGATAGGCACTTGGTATATTGTGGTAATTAACCCTGATGGGCAGTTGAGTAAGACTAAGCCATTTACCATTAACTATCCAGCACCTACAATTTCCACCGTGAATCCAGTTCAGGCTTTGAACAATGCAGGAGCCGTTGCTATTACTATAAACGGAAATGGATATAGGTCCGATTCAACCGCTTATCTGAATAAAACAGGACAGCCCAATATCTATCAAATTCCTCCATCTTTACCCTCGGTAACAGAACCAAACCAGATTATTATCACGGTCAATCTGACTGATCGCGCGGTTGGTAAGTGGAATGTTATTGCGCAGAATTCTGATGGACAATTGGCAAATGCTACAAATGCCTTCACCATTCTCTACCCGGCTGCACCAACAGTTGCATCAATTTCCCCTGTCAACGGCGTAAACAATGGTCCGCTTACCATAACTATTCTCGGAACGAATTTCCAGAACGGGGCCTCAGCATTCCTTAATTTAACAGGGCAGAGCGACATCAATAATACGACTCTCACTGTAAACAGCCCGAATAATATTACTGCAACATTCCAACTTAATGGGACATCAACGGGGGTCTGGAATGTAGTGGTAATGAATAATGATGGTCAGAAAGGCTCACTTCCCCTCGCATTTACAATAAAATATCCGGCTCCTGAAGTATCATCTATCAATCCGAGTTCAGGGATAAATACCGGAGTCATCAATATTACCGATTTACGAGGCGATTGGTTTAAGACAGGCGCAACGGTTAAATTATCAAGAGCTAACCAGGCGGATATACCGGGTACCAGTGTCCTTGTTGATACCCCTAATCGCATTTTATGTTTGTTTGACCTGACGGGTAAGCTTGCAGGGCCCTGGAATGTTACGGTTACGAATCCAGACATGCAATCGGGCACTAAAGAGAATGGTTTCATAGTAACACAGCCTGCACCAACCGTTTCTGCAATTGTTCCTACGACGGGTGTAAACAATGAAGTTAAAACGGTCAATATCACCGGTACAGGATTTAAAACAGGAGTTATCGCAAACCTGACCCAGGGATCCATTATTATTCAGAACAAAACGCCGACGAGCGTTTTCAACGACGGTACACTTATTACCTGTAGTTTCAATTTGACAGGAGCTGCAACAGGTCCGTGGGATGTAATTGTAACTAATCTTGACGGGAAGTCTGCTACTTTGTCCGGAGGATTTGCTGTTAATGCACCAGGACCCACCATTACTTGTCCAGTTACCCCGAGTTCGGGAAAAAACAATGAAGTTGTCGGTATCTCTAACATTGCAGGAAGTAATTTCCAGCCCGGTGCGAGTGTGGTCTTCTGGAAGGATGCGCTCCCGCAGAGAGGCGCTACTTCAGTAAGTGTCACTTCGACGAAGATTACCTGCTTTATTGATCTCAAAGGTGCACAGGTAGGACCTTGGAATGTAACAGTCCGGAATCCGGATGGGCAGAATGCAACTTGTACAAACGGATTTTATGTATTCTATCCACAAGCCCCGCATATTATCGGTATCCAACCGAATTCCGGGATGAATATCGCACCAATAAACGTCACAATAACCGGGACTGGTTTTGAGGCTGATATTATCGCCAACCTGACACTGGCAGCACCACCAATTTCTGGATATAATTATGGTGGGAATGGAAGCCCAATAACCTGCACATTTAACCTTACGGGACGACCAACCGGGTCCTACAGCCTTACGGTTAAAAATAATGATGGCCAGTCTGATACTTGGGACGGTGCCTTTACTGTAACTGCTCCGGTTCCGCCGGCAAGTATCACCAACCTCCACTCCAAAAACATTTCTTCGACATCGATCACCTGGGAATGGACCGACCCCACTTCGCCAGACTTTGATCACGTCAATGTTTCCCTGAATGGTGGACCCCAGGAAATAGTGCCCAAGGGTACTCAGAGTTACACACCTACGGGACCGTTGACTTCTGATACGGACTACACCATTTCAACTCACACGGTCGGGACAACAGGTCTAATCAATCAGACGCCTGTGAACAATACCACGAGGACGTTACCGATACCGCCAGTTCCGCCTGCAAGTGTCACGAACCTCCATAACACTACGTATAATTCGACTTATATCACTTGGAAATGGACCGACTCCACTTCGCCAGACTTTGATCACGTTATGGTTTCCCTGAGCAACGGATCCAAGCAAATTGTGCTCAAGGGTATTCAGAGTTACACTGCAACAACTTTGATTCCTGCAACAGCATACACCATTTCAACTCAGACCGTTGGGACAACAGGTCTAATCAATCAGACACCGGTGAGCAGTACCGCGTGGACTGCACCATGCCCTGTTGCCAGCTTCTCGGTAAATAAAACCACGGGTGATATACCTCTGACGGTCCAGTTTACTGATACATCAACCGGTACCATCACGAGCAGGAACTGGGACTTTGGAGTTCAAAGTGGTGGATCGCATGACATGAACCCTGTGCATACGTATACGACAGTCGGCTTGTATACCGTGCGGCTTGAAGTTTTAAGTCCGGATTGCGGTAGCAATATCGTAACAAAAACAAACCTGATTAATGCGACCCAGCCGAAGCCCATCGCGGATTTCACTGGTGGCCCGGCGAGTGGAACAGCCAAAGAGACAGAATTCCACTTTACCGACCTGTCAAAGAATAACCCTATAACATGGGATTGGGACTTTGGTGACAATAGTACACACTCCACATTACAGAACCCCAATCATACTTACCAAAAGAGTGGAAATTATTATGTCACCCTGTGTGTAACGAATGCCGGTGGTCGTGATTGCATTACCAAGGGCCCAATTCCCGTAAGGAACCCGCGTGCGATCGCAAACTTCACCGGAACACCAACGATAGGGACACTTCCCCTGGCGGTCCAGTTTACGGACACCTCGTCCAATATCCCAAATAGGTGGGCATGGGAGTTTGGAGATGGTACATTTGCCGATACCCAGAACCCGGTCCACACCTACAACACGGCCGGGAGCTACACGGTGTACCTCCGGGTGAACGACACGACAGCAGGTCAGCCGTACTCGGATATCAGGAGGACCGCATACATAACGGTGACAAAAACTCCGTTTGCTGAATTCACTGCGAGTCCGACACGTGGAAACGCCCCGCTTGCCGTGACATTTATAGACCAGTCCCAGGGTAACCCGTGGCGGTTCTCCTGGAATTTTGGAGATGGGATGGTCTCCAGCCAGAAAAACCCGACACATCTCTACCCAAGACCTGGTGTCTA
>JAPKXR010000025.1 GCA_026394715.1 Methanomicrobiales archaeon
TTCCCCGGATAAATATTTCCTGATTCTTGAAATCATGAAGGTAATCCCGTACTGTCCGCTTCAATCGCACATCACTGACAAGATTTTCCATCGTTTCTTCATCAATACGCGGCTTGTTGTCATCAAGTGGATCGCCATTGGGATTGATATCCTTCACGTCATAAAAAAATAACAGTTCCGAGCGTTTTGAAATTAGGTCACTCATTTATTATTCCTCCATCATCCTGTTTTTCAAATACAAACTGATCAACCAGGTTCATGCCCAGTATGAAATAGAATGCAATTTCATCTTTTGATAATCTCCAGTCATTCCCTGCTTCAACCATAGAAGTGGATATCAGCCGTTCAAGGTCGCGATAGTAATTTTTTTTATACTCTTCGAGTTTGTTCTGAATTTCAGGTAAGAGTCCCTGAACCCTGCGCTGATCGAGTTTTAGCCCTTGAAGCTTTATCCTGAATGGCGTTGCTTTCCGTTCACTATATTGGATATTCAAGAGTTTCTGACAAAGTATTCCTTCCAGAAACACTGCACGTTTTGCCGGTGAGTCAAAAAACGTGGGAAATTCCAAAAAAATTGCATCAGCCTTTTTCTTTGTATCTGATGATGCATCTACGACAATACTTTTTGTTTGATCCGTCATGGTAATTCCATCCTTGTGATCCCCTAATAATTTCAGTTCGTTCAAATATGCAAGAAGAGCTAAACCCCTCAAAGTACTTTCCTTGGTAAAACTGTTTTGAGCAAACGATTTTCGGATTTTTCTGGTGATACCAGAAAGAACAAACGGATAGCTTAACTGTTTCCCAGTGAAAATTCTGCTGACAATATCTAGGAAATACGTCCTCGCATCATGGTCAATCTCTTTACCAAAGAAGTGAACAATGCTTTCAAAGGTAAATTCAAATGGACGGTCGCCTACTTTTTTCTTATCCTTAAATAGCGGCACTTGAAATTGCAAGGTTGATTTTGCATCGATTATATTTTTAGCATTAAATAATTCCTTCAGGCGCGAAGGGAAAATATCTTCAATATATCGCTCAATTTTAAATTCATTGTTGTTTTCCTGATAAATTAGAATATTGCATAAAAATGAGTTTTCTTTTTCTGAAAGGAGGTGGAAAATTTCATCTTTCGTATCGCTCATTAATGAATGATAATTTTCATTCATTTTGATCCGATCACCTTCACTATGAAATATTTTCAGTATGTCATAGACTTCAGTATTACTTTCTAGTAGGGGTTTGGGAATGACATAGTAGTCAAACCCGTAAAATCTGAAGGTGGAAAAGTTATCTAAGTATTTTTTCCCGCGTTCTAAAGCTAGTGCGCAACCAAGACAAACCGGATAATTTTTCCAAGCCTTGCTCTGATCAAAACCCCCCGAAACCATTCCTGGTTTATCGACCGTGTAAAAGTTAAATGTTGAAACAAACCCATATACTTCTTCTTTTTTCTTTCTACATACGGAGCATATTTGGTTAGAAGCGATAGACTCAGTAGTATATTTCTGGTATAACGAGACACGAGTTTTTTTAATGAAGATCGATCGGAAAAGTTCTATATCTCCCAGATACTGCCGTTGATTGTTTTCTTTTACCATCAGCGTGATAAGAGCTGATTCCTTTTTTAACCGGATATCGACAAGGAATGTTTCAATTTGGCCGATTATTACCGATTCATTGGCTTCAAGGCAATCCTTCAACGATTTAATATACTGAAGATCTTTTTCCGCAAGCGAATAGGGTGATTTTGTGAAGTCCTGTTCAAACCAGCTTTTAATTTTGTTCGGATATGTTTTTCCGATATCCGTAACCTTTGAAGTAGGTGTGACGTTTGAACCTCGTGAACTTCCAAATCTGTAAAGATAACGAGAATTTTTTTCAGTTGAGTATTCTTCCTCAGTAACCCGGATGAATAAGAACTGGTTATCTTTTCTTTCTAGATCTATTGTTAAAATATGCGGTGGTTTGGGTGATCTTCCTTGTATATCTTCACAAAAGATTTCTATAAGACCCTCAGAATCTTCGGAATTGATATGATCTTTCCTGAGTGAATGCTCCCCAACCTCCCTTATCGCTTCAATCATGTAACCCGCCCTGAAATTATTGTGAAATTATTTTCCGAAAAATTCGAACGTACATCCTCGCGTTTTATATATCAACTATCTTTTCATTTTACCACACGTTAAACATAGCGAATTAATTCGAAAATTGTAATGAATGTGGTCTACACACCTTGAAAAATAATAAAAACGATTAATTCGGCATCTGCGCAGGTAAAGTATCAGTTTACCAGGAATTGATAGTGGTTTGATGAACTCGGTTTGCGAGAATTTTCGCTATACTGTTGTCCTCTGAACTTTTAAAAATGAAAAAAATATTGGTGTGTCAAGAGCTGATTTGTTGATTGCAAAAAACCAAGATAAACACCCGTCAGGAATCGGAAACGGTGGTATTTGAGAACCCATAAAAGGGATAAAGCCCAATAAACGCCTTATAATCGCCGTAATCTGACTAAATTCCCCGCAAATGGCCTTATCCGGCATCTAACCTAAACGGAGTCAAATGCGGGCGATTTAAACTGACGAGAATGGATTTTACGGATCGGGGTGGGGCGTGTGTACCCCGGTAGCGGTATCGTTTCGTTAATTCGGGCGCAAAATAGAGGATTTACTCTTCCGGCGGCTCTGCGAGCATAAAAATCACTTTTCCCGGTCGGTGATTATGTTCTTACCTGTCTATTTTCCAGTCTGGCTATCCGGATCACCGCAGCCCCGTTTTCTATACCCCAGTTTAATTTGTCTCCCTTCGTAAGATCAAACGGGTTCACGAAATATGCTTGGGACGGTTGTCCGTAACGATTTATTATCAGGGGTGACTGGATGAAGGATAAAATCGCCGTGCCATGAATATTTGGCTATTGTAATAGCCAATTTAGTAAAAACAAGGATCTATGGGTATTCGAGTGATTTGGGGGGAGGGGAGGGATTGGAGGGCTGAGTTATGTTACAGGGGTGTCGCGATGGTCCTCCGGGTAATCCTGAATTGTTACCAGGCCACCAGGGGGTCGTTCCTATCTGAAAGGAACCACTTTTTTCTCAGGATACCTGCAATCTCCCATCAATCTGGCTATCAACGATAAAGGGCTCGCTTACCTTTTTTAAAAATTGGCCGAACTCACCCTGGAGCAGATCAATTCGGCCTTCATCTGATAATACCTCTGCGATTCAGTATTATTTCATCAGGATATTTTGGCTGTCCCGAACTCTTCTCCGGTGATCTCTCCCCCGGCATATCGGTCTTTGAGGATATCGACCGGGGTCTTTTTTCGGTACGAGCGGCGTTCGGACCTCACGGATAATCACGTAGAGGCCTGCCACCAGGAAACCGAAGCACTTTCTGCATCGAGAGGCTAACCCCACACGCCACCTGTTCTCCTCGCAAAGCCCCTGGCCAGGAGAACTTCATCGTAATCAGGTCACCTGTTGACCATTGAGATAATTACCTGGTTATTTATTGAATACTCCCTTTCACGATGTCCTCCTCCTTCAGCCGCCACGCCCCCCTCGGCACCACCATCTCGAACCGTGCCCCCTTGCCCGGTTCTCCGGTCTCGGTAATTGTGATACCGGTAATATCGAGGATTTCCCGCACAAAGATGAGACTGGCTCTCGAGGTACGGGTACCGTCGCTGCGTAAAAAGATCTGCTCCTTCTTCTCCTGCGGAATTCCTATGCCATTGTCTTCAAAGTGGACCGTGATCCCCTCGGGGGTCGTCGTGTGCCAGACATGGATCCGGGTAGCAGGACCCCCGTGTTTCACCGAGTTCTCGAAGAGACCCTGGCATACCTTTTCCAGCAGGGGATCGGCAAAAATCTCGAGGTCTCCTGTTTCAAGGCAGTGCTGAATTTTATCCGTGGATATATGGGAGAGCCCGAGCAACAATGTGTTTTTCACATTCTGCCATCTGGGTGGCTTTGCACCCATATCCTGGTAATCCTTCGAATATTCAATAATCTCATGGATTGACCATGCCGCCTGTGAACATTTTTGTACGGTCTCAATGATCTGGTCCTGTCCGGTTGCCTGCGTTCTTGCCACCTCAAGGTAGCTGTTCAGGACACAGATCTGGTTGGTTAAGTCTTTTCGTGTCAGATGGGAGAGGACATTGAGTTTATGGTTCACCCGGAGCAGCGCTACATCAGCCCGCTTCCGTTCGGTGATGTCCGTAAACATCGCAAAAGATCCATGAAATGAGCCGTCCTTACCGATCAAAGGAGTGGTAGATACAAGGAACGTGGATATCACGCCGTCTTTTCTCATGATCCTCCGTTCATGATTATCAGAGAAACCGCGCTTGCGCTCCTTTACTTTTGCCTCATGGTCCGGAAGATCGTCTTTGGGTATGAAATAACTGAAGGGTTTTCCTATCATCTCACCCGCGGTATAACCTAGCATCTCCTCCACCCGCTCATTAACGTACGTGGTAGCATACTGTTCATTGAATATCCAGATTCCTTCACGGGCAGTCTCAACGATCTGGCGGTAATTCTCCCTGCTCTCTGCAAGTGCATCCTCCGCCCTTTTTCGGGATGCCGCTTGCCTGATTTTATGGCTCAGTTCGGCAAACTGTGCCCTCGGGTCGCCACCTTTCTGGAGATAGAAGTCTGCGCCGCTGTTGATTGCCTGGATGACCACCTCTTCCCTGCCCCTGCCGGTGAACAGGATGAACGGGACCGGTCCAACGTGTGACCGCACCTCGATGAGGAACTGGATACCGTTCGTCCCCGGCATCTGGTAATCCGAGACAATGGTATCGAATTGTTCCTGTTGAAGTAACTGGAGCGCTTCAGATGCGCTAATGGTGGTTGTTACGGTGAAATCACCGGATTGTTCAAGGAATAATTTCCCTATCTCCAGAAGATCGGGTTCGTCATCAACATAGAGGATCCGGAGTGTGTCTGCCATTATGCCTTATACCCTCCTAAAAATGCGGTGTATCTACCGTTCCCGGCGTGCGGGACTGGATGATATGTTTTATCAGAAAAGGCAATATCCTGACTTGTCCAACCCCGATTTGTTATCCATGCGGGATGTTGGTGGAGCTTTTCCCTAAGTTCCACTTGGAATATGTGCCTGGGGCATGGTCTTCCCATCCCTTCCGCACATATTTTTCCCCCGATCCGTACCAGGTTAAGTATCGCTTCCTTCACCCCGGCCGTCCGGGGCGTGTGGCTCCTGTAATCGACAGGCGGCTCATAGATAGATATCGCATCCCGCAGGCACATTGTTACCGCGTACGCCCTGGTGGTTGATCGGTACCCGGGTCCAGAAACTTTGAGTTGCTCGTTGAAAAATTCCATCGGTTGTCTACAGTTAGCTTCCATCTATTTAATAATTATAATTACCTGAAATTTCAGGGGGAATTCTCTATATGGGTATAAAAATCATTCAATAATAATAAGTATTAAGGATGGAAATGTCTTTCCACCTAAAAAATCCTTTAGTTTTAAATATTAACGGCAAATTACAGCCCTATTTGTTAAATAGACAATAATTATAGACTTTTATCAAATAGAAAATTAAGAAGATATAAATAGTGTAAAGGTTTAGTAATCATTTATGTCAAACATGAATATTGTAGGCCCGTTGCTCGAGCGTATCGATGCCGACCTTGTAAAGTTTATACGCCTCCAGTTTACTGATGTGCAGGGGCAGTCGAAAAATGCCGCAATACCGGTTGAACAGGCAGAAAAAGCACTCACTGAAGGAATATGGTTTGATGGTTCTTCTATCGAAGGCTTTACCAGGATTGAAGAATCAGACATGCTCCTTAAACCTGACCCGGCCACCTATAGAATTCTGCCCTGGCGGTCTAACGATACACGAGTTGCGCGGTTTGTCTGCGACGTGTACACATATGGGAACAAACCGTTCGAAGGAGACCCGCGGTATATCCTGAAAAATACCATGGCGGAAGCCGAAAAAATGGGTTTCTCATTTAACACAGGTCCTGAACTTGAATTTTTCCTGTTTAATATGGTGGATGGAAAACCATCAACACAGTTCTCTGACCAGGGCTGTTATTTTGATCTTGCCCCGAATGATAAAGGTGAGAATGTACGCAAGGAAATCGTGATGACCTTAACCGAGATGGGATTTGAGATAGAGATGTCCCACCACGAGGTAGCAGCAAGCCAGCACGAGATCAATTTCAAGTACCGGGATGCCGTCACCACCGCCGATCAGATCATGACCCAGAAATTTGCTACCAAGGCGATTGCACTGAAGCATGGCCTCCATGCATCTTTCATGGCAAAGCCAATTGGAGGGATCAACGGCAGTGGCATGCATACGCACGGGTCGCTCTCAAAGGACGGGGTGAATGCATTCTTCGACCCAAAGGCACCAAAACAACTGAGTGATATTGCCCTCTACTATATTGGCGGGCTACTGAAGCACGCGAAGGCCATTACCCGGGTCGCAAACCCGACGATAAATTCGTATAAACGACTCGTGCCTGGATATGAAGCCCCATGTTACATAACGTGGAGCGATGCGAACCGGTCGGCTCTCGTGAGGGTACCTGCGGCCCGTGGCAATGGCACACGTGCAGAATTCCGCAGCCCTGACCCGATGTGCAACCCCTACCTGATGTTTGCCTGCATGCTCGCAGCGGGTCTCGACGGCGTCAGGAACAAGACCATGCCACCGGAAGCCACCGACAAAAATATTTATCACCTGACTGCAGCGGAACGAGACAAAATGGGTATTGAAATGCTTCCGGGGAGCCTCACAGAATCGCACGAATACCTGATGAAGGATATAGTGCTCACAAAAACTCTCGGTAATCATGTTATGGAAAGTCTCACCTGCACCGCACAGATGGAGTCTGATGCCTTCCGTCTCGCTGTCCATCCATGGGAACTTGAGCGGTACCTGGCGAACTATTAATTTTTTTAATTTCGTCAAAAGAAAAAATTCTCTATGAAGGAATAAATATCCTTCCATAGAAAGGGTGAATCTTAACAAACCAGGGGAAAAAGTTACCATGAAACAACACAGCGGGCGTATGGAAAAACATAGTACCCCCGGAATTAGCAACAGCATCGTACCTTTGTGTGCTAACGTATTGATCGATAATGGTGCATGGCTTGATATGGAACAAAATATGAGGTCCTCAACAACAATCCAGGGCGTCTGCAAAAAAGATCTTGTTTCACTCATTGTTACACTGGAAGAAGAAGAGGATGCAGAAACTGGCTTATCCCGGCATAGGAACTGGTGTATACGGTAAGAAACAGGTGATAACGATGAAGATGATAAAAGCAATTATTCGCCCCGAACGTCTTGATTTCGTTAAAAAATCTCTGGAAGACCACGGGTTTTATGGTATGACGGTTTCCGAAGTAATGGGACGCGGAGATCAGAAAGGTATCACGCTTCAGTACCGGGGTGGGATCATGACCATCGATCTCCTCCCCAAAACGTCGGTTGAAGTTGTTGTCAAAGATAAAAATGCAGATGAGGTTATCGCCCTGATACAACAGGCAGCAAAAACAGGAAAAATGGGCGATGGGAAAATATTTCAGATACCGGTAGAAAAAATGGTCCGTGTGCGGACAGACGAAGTGGAGGCGTGATATGTAACCCATATCATCCTCCCAAAACTCTCTCGTGTAGCGCTCACTACACACATTAATCAGGGGATTAGACTCCAACTATCCCCTGGTTAATTTTGACTTTTGTTTATTTATAGAAACTGTGGTTCCCTATCAAAACCGATTATATCAGACTATTTCTGGATTCGTTATGCCGGGATCACAGAATAGTTTTCTTGTTTTTTGAAATGTTGTAATAAAAAAACCTGTTGTTCGTAGTAGTATAAGGTGCCTTGAGCACGCGATTATAGTATTCTCCGGGAAAAAAGTTCACGTAATTATTCCTGAAATATTCTAAAGAAAAAAAATTTATATACATAGGAACTAAACTTCCTTCTACCAGAGGAGTACCTTACACGCCACTGACATCATGATTCAGTGTACATATCAGGACACCCACTATTCCGGTCCTCCTCTGAATAGTAATTCCTAACTCAAAAAAAACCGGAGAACATCAGCATAGTTCCTTGAAAAAAACTAAAATCAGATTATTAACATTACATTTCGTTTAGCAGGATGGTGAAGATTAAATGGCAATTGATACAGGAACAACGGCCTGGCTCCTGGCAGCTACGGCACTGGTAATGCTCATGACACCTGGCGTAGGGTTCTTCTACGGGGGTCTTGTACGGAAGAAAAATTTTATCTCGATGATAGCTCTTTCATTCATCGCATTTGCACTCGTCAGTATCCAGTGGGTACTCATTGGATATTCACTGGCGTTCGGGGGGGATACAGGAGGTTTTATTGGTAACCTTTCGAACCTTGGTATCGAAGGAGTAGGGCTGGAAGCCGGACCTTATAGTCCCGCAATTCCCGGGCTGCTTTTCATGGCATTTCGGCTCGTCTTCGCCACCGTGACGATGGCAATTATCACTTCAGGACTGGCCGAGCGGGTCAAAC
>JAPKXR010000389.1 GCA_026394715.1 Methanomicrobiales archaeon
ATATCCCATATCGCTTCAAATGATAAAGATTTCTTTCGTGTTCCCTGGTTATCGGTATGGAAACCGCAATCTGACAATGATGCCTGATGTCCCCCGCCACCCGCATCCGCCATCCCGGCAAAAATTCACCATCGGCAGTCCGCAGGAACAATATTTCATGCATCCGTGATGTGGAATAGTCATTACCGTGAAAACACGGTTCAGGACATTTAACTATCGCTCCGCCGTACGAGTGCTTCCGGGCGTTGAAGGATGTATCGTTTGGTGTCGACCATGACATGATTGTTGGTCTTATCGGAAGAATGGGGGATGGAAGTTGGGCGCTGCTGAAAGGACCCGGTCCCGGACCAATGAAGTAAATATCAGTCCCTCGTGGATTCGCGCATAAGTATAATATTCCTTAACTATAATTGTTCTTCATGAAACCCGTTTCTCGGATTATCCTTGACCCTTTGGTACTAGTTGGTAAACCGGTTATCCGGGGGACAAGGATTTCTGTTGATCTTGTCCTTGAACTCCTTGCATCGGGATGGCAAGAGTCCACAATTCTGAATGAGTATCCCGGGCTCGAACGGGAGGATATCCTTGCATGTATCAGGTATGCACAGGAGATTGTCCGATCAGAGCGGGTGTATTCCACCCCACACCAGCGAACGATCACTGGATGAAACTACTTGCTGATGAGAACATTCCCTGTTCGGTTGTCAGGGTACTGGTTGATGGGGGATATGATATTGTATGGATACGAACAAAAGCCCCCGGTATTTCTGACCTTGACGTCATGAGGTATTTCGTGTTTAGAAAAACGGGATTCTCCTGACCTATGACAAGGATTTTGGCGAACTTGCCGTGAAGGATAATTTCTGCCCAATAGAAGGTATCATCCTCTTTCGGTTATCCCTGAAAAATTCAGCCAGTATTGCAAAATATATTCTGGATATCCTAAAATCCCGTACTGACAGGGAGGGCCATTTCTCGGTTGTTGAAGAGGAGAGAATACGGATGAGGCCGCTCCCAAAACGATAAAAATGAGCCTGATTCTTCAGGCATGCCATAAACATAAAGAATTAAATTGTGATGGGGATTTTCATGCTCCTGTATAGTTTCTTGGTACTGAAATGGGTGCGTATATGTTTTACTACATTTGTTCAAAAGGAATGTGCACGGGGGTGCATATTCTTTGATATCCAAAATTCAGAACGATTCATGTCCGCCCCTATCTCATCCGGGGTCGCTTCAGCCGAGGTGCAGAGCCTCGGGAGCGTAAGGGATTTTTGGGAATGGTATGGAGCTCGGGCGGGGTTGTCAGAATTATCGGGCAGAATGGCATTGGGAGGTTGACGTTGCGCAAAATTCCATTCCAGATCCCCTGCCTGAAACCCATGGTATATTGGTCCCTATTGGATGTGTGTGATTAGATCCCAGACTCTTATGATCTGGATTCCCAGAAGTGGTGGCCACTTTTGATCCATTATATGATAGGGACTATTGAAATCCCAATGGAGAAATCGAACGAACATGATTATATCTGATGTGCACGAAGGATACGCATACCAGATAAAGGGGAATCGGAAGATATGGTAAAAGCGGTCTATAAAGAGAATTCATTCATCCCTCTCGGATCAATTGATCTTCAGGAAGGAGAGATGGTTGACATTGAAATACATCGTGGTTCAGTTGTGGACAAACTTTATGGATCTTTTTCTATCAAAGATACCAAGTTGATTGAGGAATTAGCAGAATCGCATGACCTTGAGTGATATCAACAATGTTCCAAAAGAAGCACAGATTTTGATTGATACCAATATCACTATCTATGCTGCACTCGCCCATGATGTTTTCGGTGATCCTTCCAGGAGATTACTAAAAGAGAATTGAAATGGGTGAAATATACGGATTTATTCCAACTATTGTAGTGAATGAAGTTCTCGATTCGATTTATGATTGCGGAACTGATCGAAAATGGAAGTGGAAAAAATCCAAGGGACGTCATTAATAAGGTCAAAGTTGAACCAGGAATTTCACATACCCTGGTCGAAGACATGGATCGATATTGCATATCTATACCAGATAAATTGTTCAATAGTCAGCGAAAAAGAGCAGACCTTTACGAGATCTTTTTAGCATTGCAAAGGAATACAATTTACTTGCGAAAGATGCGTATATCGCTGCATTTGCTTATACCTATAATCTATCGCACATTGCATCGAATGATGCTGATTTCATGAGAGTCCCATGGCTCACATTATGGCGCCCTCACCCAGCTGTCCTGTAATTCATGCTCCTTAACACCTCCTGACTCGGATCATCCGCCATCCGCGTCCGCCATCCCGGCTAGAAAATTCACCATCGGCGGTCCGCGGGAACAATATGACACGCTTCGTGATTCAGGAACTATAAAAAAGGTTATCTTGTTATTCGTCTATGTTTTACTATCAAAGGAGTGGTAGGAAAATGGTAAAAAAGAAATTTAATCCTGAAGATGTGATTGGGAAACCCTATGCAAGGGGGTTGCTTCCCTATGGCGGTTCGGTAACTAATGGAAAGATATCATTTGCTGTCAGTGAAGAAGAAAACCTCGAGGGATTGAAGCGCCTTAAATCGATCATGCCATGAATTTCTCCATTTTTCTTGATACTCCGGTATTCTTTGACTGTATCGAGCATGACCGGTTTCGAACAATTCCTGGGCATGCGAACAATGCAGGATTCAAAATCCATACTTCGATATCGGTCCTTGGTGAAGCCTTTACCCAGATGCATGAGAGGTCTGATGCTATCAGGTATATCACTCATTTAAATCAGCTGCTTGAGGACTGGTGTGTTGCCGTTCACTTTCCTAATGAGCATGTGCGTGTCCTGTGCTACCAGATGGGGGAAGTTGAGATTGACACCCGGATGATCCGCGAACCTACAGACCGTACACATCTTGCATACGCGATGGCGTATCATTCCGATTATTTCCTGACTTCCGATAAAAACCTGATCAAGTACCGGATTCCTAAAAGTTTTGGGGAAGTCGGCTTTTTCAAACCGGCAACGATGCCACTGGAAACATTCCGGGATACGGTGCTCTATAAAACTTTGTAATTCGTTTTTGTGAGAGTATAATAATCTCTGTCTTTGGTTCATGTCCGCCCCTATCCTCATCCGGGTTGCTCCAACCGAGGTGCAGAGCCTCGGGAGCATAAGGAATTGAGGATGGGAAGAGGGTGCTGTTTGTGAGCTATACTATAGGGGGTAATACTACCGAACCACCAAGTTATTTGCCGTAAAATATAATGATAATTATGAACGCCATACGGATGAATCGTGGAATTATGACAAAGGCTATAGAAGTTGTGTATGAAAATAACGTTTTTAAACCTCTTGAACCGGTTGAAGGTATAGAAGAGCATGAGAGGATGGTTGCGATATTCTCCCGGCGTCCTGTCAAATCCGGTCTACGAAATTTAGCCGGAACTGTTAACACATGACGATGCCAGGCGATGCAGAAATGTATTGATGAGGAGTTCGAAAATATTACAAGGTAATTGGTAGGTTAGCGTTAGATACCAATGCGGTAATCGACTACTGGGTGGGTATTTCTGAAGTATGTGAATTGATTGATAAAGCTGACGTAATTATTTTACTTGTTACCGTGATTCGTTGAACTTCTGTATGGCGCGTTAAATAGCAAAAAAACCAAGTTTACCCAATTTCCAGTTTTTCCTTGTCCCGTAGATTTATGATGGGTAAGCCAGATATTTTTTTGAAGTCTTTAACGTTATCCGTGAAAATTCCGCCCAGCCCGAGATCAAGGCAATGCTGTGCGATGACTGCATCATTTATTCGTATTTTTGATGCGTAACTGAGGTCAATTGCGCTCTCCATTGTATCATTCCCGATAGGGAAATATTCAAAATAGCGGGAATGAAGAAGTTTTTTGGTTCTGATATGCGCTTCCTGACCATTAAGAATTTTCTGGAGTTTGTAATTCATTTCGGAAATGATGATCGCATTGACTGCAAAGGTATATCCTTTATCGATCAATGCCAACAATTTCTCCCGGCCAGCGGGTATTCCGGCATATCCGCGATATTTGAAAAAATAAGGATGTTTGAATCGACCATCACCTTCATGTTGACCACAGTTCATCTTCCAGCCTATCCAGGTCAAACCTTTTTTTATTGCTTATATGTGCTGGGTTTTTCACTGCTTCAATGAATGGATCACTATCGGTAGTTTTTTTCAGGGTGATGGTATGGGCATTTTCCCGTTGTATAAAAAACGTGTCATCGGGCTGGATCTTTAATGTGTCTTTCACGTTTTTTAAGGATATGTTAAATTTTTTATCGACATGCACGATCGATGCCATTGCGTACACCTCACATAACTATCAATTGTGTTTACACTATTATAATCCTTCATGCCAACTCCCGTATTTCCCGCCAAATAATCCTGTCAGAGATTTGTCGAGGGGTGTAGCAGCCCGGGATAGCAGTTCTTTGCCTGGGATTCCGATACAGCCGAAATTACACCCTTTATGCCCCAGGCGCTGAAAAAATTGTTCTCCAAAACATGCAGTGGTCCTGATGAGGGCCGTATGACTTCCCTTTCCCAGGGTGGGCAAGCTTCTCTAAAACCTCTCTTCTTCAACTCCGAAATAACATGGGAAGAGGATACCCGTGGGAGTTTCAAACCTGGACCTCGATTAAGGAAGTGAATTTTTCATTCGTTGTGAGGGATGGTTCGATATCTGTCAATATCCCATATTCCCGGGCATTTTTAAGATAGAG
>JAPKXR010000153.1 GCA_026394715.1 Methanomicrobiales archaeon
CAGTCGTCACGACCCTCACTGAAAACTGATCAAATACTTCGGGGTACTTCCTCAAAGTACGTCGAAGGTTACTTAAATCCAATCCGGTCGCCTCTGCTAGGTCTACCAGCGGCATAAATCTTTTGTTCCCCATCTGTACGATCCTGACCGGGGTGTTCTGAAACATCTAGGTAGTTATAATGGGCTCTGTCGGTACCAAATCTTTTGTTTGTTTTTATGGTGTAGTGCTGGATGAGCACCGGGGCCCCGGTGCGCTGGTTACGAAAACACTGCGGAGATTGAATAGATATGAAAGTAACTTTTCTTTAAGCAGCGTTTTTTTCACGATTTCTTCTTTCTTCCTCATCCTTTAAAATTTTCTCCCTGATAGGTTTTCCTTCGTCCACAAAAATTCCTCCACAGGATCCCGAACAAAACCCCTTTCGATAACTTTTAATTATCCGATGGCTTTCATCTTTCGCATCTTCATAGGTATCCTTCAAATGTGTCTTAAAAAGAATTCTTCGGTACTGGTCAAAAATTAACCCTTCGAACCGCCCGTCGGCCAGTTCAAAAATATTATAATCTGTATCTTTAAAAGTCTTCAAGGAGAACCATCTCACACGTCGTATCCATAATCGATCACATATTTTTCAATAAGTTGAACAACAGACTCTCTCCACTTTGTCTGAAATTCATTACATTCATTTCCAGTACCATGCTGAGCATGGAGAGGATGCTCGTTTTGAGGTCGCTGGTTGAAGGACGGATTCGTCGTGCCGTAAAGATTTATCCATGGGTATAGGTTATTTATGAAAGGCGGGGATTTATAGGTATTTGGGGGATTGTAGGGGTTAAGATAGATTCGATAGCTGATCGGGGTTTCAGGTGGGTTGGTATTGACTCCCTCATCCCTCTGCACCCTTACCTGCTAAGAAGAAAACGATTTGCTACGGATTCTCGAAAATTGAGTTTATTGTTATTTTTGGTTAATTCATTTCTTTCTAACGTACTGGCATGAGATTGGGCACCATCAGTTACCTTCAAGAGGTAACTTCCCCTGCAGTCACACGAGTTCGTCAGGTTTGATATCGGCATCTTTGCAGATCTGTTTTAAGATCTTCGGGTGCAGGATTTTTCCAGCATGATCCTGTACGGTAACCCTGGTACCGAAATCGTTTTTAAATATTTTATGGCTCCCACTCTGCCGGACACAGCTGAATCCCTTTCTTTTTAGAATAGCAATAATCCTGGTTGCAGGGACCCCGCGGGAGTTTTTCACTCATACCGAGACATCCACCATCGTTAAATTGATGAGTTGTGCCTGGGGAATCTTCTCTCCCGATTCGATGCGATCATCGATATGGAGACGGATCGCATCACGGATATTGTCAAGGACTTCTTCATAGGTCTCGCCCTGTGAATAGCATCCCGAAAGTTCCGGGCAGAATGCGGTGTAGCCATCTTCATCTTTTTCTATTACGACAGAAAAACGGAAATTGTGCATGCGGTAACCACCCATCTTTACTCTTTGATGAGTATATCGTATCGGGTACTGCAATAACTTATTGATCGTCCAGCGGGGTGGCAGAACATTCATACTCATATTACAGATCTGTTCCTGAAATGTCATCGTCCAGAACACAGCCCTCTCAAACGAGGCAGAATTCAAGGCGTATATGGACAGGCGGGTCGATGAAAAAGTCGCAAAGATGGGTTAGATCCCGATTTAAAATCAATCCATAGATCCAATTGCCTTTCTTCTTTGTCAAATTCTATTTTTGTGACTTTTCACGGTTCCTGTAGGTTCAACACAAAGGGTGAAGAGTTCTTCATGCATCATGAGGGCACTTATTCCATCATTTATTCCTGGTCTATTAATTACCCACACGTTCTCGCGAAGAGCCCAAAATTACTATACCCAGCACCCCGATGCCGGTTATGCGGAAGCAGGGAAGGCATTAGGAATTTCGCGCCAGGTTGTCAGGACGAATGTTTTGAAAATGTCACAACCGGCTGTGGGTGAGGTATGACATCCCTCAAATACGATTGAGATCCAAAGAGATTGTTGCGAAACATTACGAATGCCGGGAAGGTGACAGAAATGACAAAATTTGAAGACGAATGCAAAGACCAATCCAAATGGGGACGGGATCTGGGAATGTGGGAATATACCACCATGCCAAGTGGTCTGATCATTCCCACATACGAGCGGGACGAGGGGCCGTGAGTGACAGAGAGTAAGGTCCCGGACTGCCCGAGATGTAAGATCCCCCTGGCCGAGCTGCTATCAGATGGGGATGTTCACGATGGGTGGATATGTCCCATGTGTAAGACCTTTTTTACGGAAGAATAAAAAACCCATCGCAAGGGTGAAAAAGAAGATCCAGGAATAGTATTTTGTATTCTTTTTGAGTAACGGCAGGTTTCCTACCCAGCCCATTGATTATTAAAACCGGATACCCATAAAAAAAATATCTTACCCTTGCATTAGGCATCAAATTGGCATCTTAGGAATTACCATATTCGTTGGTGCTTGAAGTGCAGCATGCTTGATCGGTAGTTCCACGCCAAAATACCATGCGAGTGCAATAATTGTTCCAGCTACCACGAGTATCAGAGCAAATATAAGAAGACATGTCAACGCATCTTTCATTTCAAGACCTCTGATAAAGAATGTTAATGCTTATCATAAAAAAGCTCCGTTTAAAATATCTAAATTTTGGAACATTGTAAAGCAACAATAGCGGGCTTTATCGGATACCTGCATAATCAGAACCATTCTCTTTTTGGAAAAACACGTTGGTTTATAAAATAGTATTTTAAGTTTATTGAATTATAATAATTATTCCTGCTTATTATATGAAAAATTTCCAAGTTTAATGGATGCAACGCTCTTATCTGGTGCGATGGGCGCCTTAAAACTCCAGGTCTGGTATGGCTCAATAATCTCAATAGTATCCGATGCCGTGCCAACTTGCTGATTTGCCGGATTATATAACAAATACATGATCCTGACATTTTTGTAAATATGGCCATCTTTATTCTCGACATTACCAATAATTGCCACAGGTTCATATACACCTTCGCCATCACCCGCCATTACCTTGGCAGCAGGAGAGAGTTTTTCAGTGTTAATTGATTTATATAACCAGGAATCCGTTATCACTAAATCTTCCACTGGAACTGGAGAAGTCGAAGTAATACTTGTAGAATAAGATCTTCTATTTATCACTTCAGAACTTGGCACAATTCCGCCAGTTTGATCTAAAACTTCCACCCGAATTGCAACTATACTATTTGATATAGGGATGGATGGAGCGCTTCCAGTAAAAGACCCTTGCAGTGATAGGGCTCTTTTCGCTGGATAAGAAAGGGTCCATCCTTCGATATTCAGGTTATTCCCCGCCCCATAAACGGTTGGATTTGGCTTCCCATCAATAATTAGATTATATGCCCATTTGCAGTTTTCC
>JAPKXR010000158.1 GCA_026394715.1 Methanomicrobiales archaeon
AGATCTTCCGGATGGCAAAGGCCAACCCCCGAATCCTCTTCCCGGTCTTTTCAAACGGCCTGTTGATTGACGAAGTAATGGCTGTTGCAATTGGGGAATGCCGGAATATTGTGCCGGTTATCAGTTTCGAAGGGTCTCGTGATGATACCGATGCGAGGAGGGGCAGCGGTGTCTACAATTGTCTCCAGTCTGCCTGTAACCGACTGAAGTGCAGGAGGATCTTCTTTGGTTGCTCAATAACAATGACACGAAAAAATTTCGATGATGTGACGGGTGAATCGTTCATACGACAGATGATCGGTTACGGCGCACGGGTTTTTGTATTTGTCGAGTACGTGCCGATGGAAGCAGGCACTGAGGATCGCGTCCTGATCCATGAGCAAAAGAAGACGTTGCATGCCGTTCTTTCGGATTACAACCGAAAATACCCTGCCCTCTTCCTCGGTTTCCCGGGTGATGAGGACTATTATGGAGGGTGCCTTGCGGCAGGCCGGGGCTTTGTGCATGTCAGTCCTTCCGGGGCACTTGAGCCCTGCCCCGCTGCCCCGTATTCGGATGCAAACCTGACGACCGTACGGCTCAGGGAGGCCCTGGGATCCCATCTGCTCGCACACCTCCGCGAAAAACCGGAGCTCCTGGCAGAAACGGAAGGCGGCTGTGCCCTCCGGGCTAACCGGGCATGGGTAACGGAGCTCTTAAGCCAGGAATAATATCAGTTGGTATTTAAAAGAAACTGGAAGGATAAAACAATGGAAAAGAAAGGAAATGATGTCGGAGATCCAATGGCCATGAAATCATTGAGATCGCGATTCTTTCCGGAAGGAGGGATCATATGAGGCCTTAATGGGGGGGTGCGTATTTTTCGGGATTGGAAGGGAGGCGGTGAGTTGGTCCGGGACATGGACGGTTATAATTTTTCATTTTAATGGGGCAAGTTTCTCTATAGTATTGACATCCCCGATTCCTTTACCTTCTAATCTGACACCCCGGCCCTCGACGTACTTCTTCGTGCTATCGATAGCTGCTTGAAGTTCGTCTGATTGATATTTTTTCAACAACACCTTTTCAGTACCCACTTTTGCTCTCTTTCATATTTTCAGCTACCCTGAACTTTACGATCTTTTTCACAAGTTCATAGGGAACCGGCTTGTCCAGCGGGAATTGGACAGAACCCTTCCCCTGTTTGTAAATTGATAACTCTTTTTTAAAAGCTTCAATTCCCGAAGGAACTGGATAAAAACCTATATGATTTTTGAATGCGGCGAAGTATACAAGATTTTTTCCATTAAGCCTGAACGTGGGCATCTGATATCTGATCGCCTCAGTTGCTTCGGGAGCAGCCTCCGAAATAGCCTTCTTCATTTTTTCAAGTTCTGCCTGGACTTCCACCGGAAAAGTCCTGATGTATTCATCTATCATTGTAAATTGTTTACTTACTTCTTTCATGACGAGGATTCCCCAGGCTTATTTTAGGATGATATCATACAACATCTATAAAAAAATGAGCAGGAATCTCATCGCCTGATTTTTTTTCCAGGACGTCCCTGTATCTCAAGTGCATTTTTTTTCTGTACCGGCAAATAACGACGGGTCCGGAGCGTTCCGGTTCCGACCCCACCCCACACGTATGCTCAGGAATCCCTACCGTTGTGGCAGGGATCCCATCAGGGCATAGAAATATTCGGGCTGTCGGGTGGTGAAAAGCCCGTGCCAGGCTTCGAGCGTTGCTGGTGCCATGACATCCAGACTCCGGAATACATGGTACGCGAACTCTACCGGTGCAAGTCCGCTTGCGGTGATGAGGTTGCCGTCAGTTACTGCGGGTTCGTTCACATAATGATTCTCGCCCCGGTAGTTCGGGCAGAACATTTTCAGGGCTGCAGGATCGTTGCTGGTATGCGGGCGTTTGTCCAGCAGGCCGGCGTTCGCGAGGCCAAGCGTCGCACCGCAGATAGCGCCGACATGTATTCCTTCATCAAGCAACCGGCCTGCAACCTTCAGTGCGGGTGCCTGCGCCGGATCAAGCCAGGTATCTGCTCCCGGCAGCATGAGCACATCGCCAGGGACGGGGTGAATATCCCTTATGAGAACTTCCGGAGTCAGATGCAGCCCGCCCATTGTGGTGACGGGGGCCAGGGTACTGCCACAAAGTACAACGGAATACCTGAGTGACGGATCTTTCAGATACCGTCCGGAGCGGAGCTCGGCCATGACATTCCCCGTCTCCCAGTCGGACAGGGTATCGAGGATAGAGAGATAGAGTGTGCGCATGATTCGCCGTAATAAATAATAAGGCGGGATTGATATATCCCTACTTTTTTTGTTTCATTCTCCATGCGCTTATCAGTGCCCCCGGTTCCGGTACCGTTCAGGTTCCGGGTCCGCCAGTCAAAAGAGAGGATGGGTCCGCATATGCATGCGGTGGGAATGGATTCTGTTTTTATAGAGGTCAGGTTTCCTGTTTTATTTTGTTGCGACGAGGACCTTGAACCATTCAAACCCCTTCACCGGGCTGACTTCTGTGTTCCTGAATCCTGCATCCCTGCAGAGTTTTGCCCACTGGCCCATTGCGATGCAGTATTCGCCGTCGTTGAGAATATGTTTCTTGCCATTATCATACATCCTTTCAAATGCCTGCACTCCTCCGTCCTTCATCGCAAGTTCATATTCCCGGATAAGATATTGTAGAATTCTCACCAATCGTTGCGGGTCATCCAGTTTTCCCGTAGTATCAATATCCATTTCTCCAAGAACGAACCTACCGCCGTCTTTTAGACTTTTGTAAATATTTCTGATAACGGGTTCTTTGCATTTCACATGGTGCAGGGCAACCGTTGCGGCGATGATATCAAACTGCCCGGGTTCAAACCCCATGTCCTCCGCTGACATCTGTATGCAATGAATTTTCTCGTTCATCTTGCATTTTTCAATCTTTTCCCGGAATATCCCGAGCATCTGGGCTGATGTATCAATTGCCGTGACTGAGCAATCTGCCTTATCGAGGAATTTCAGTGACAACAGTCCTGTCCCACAACCAATATCGAGAACATGGTCATTTCCCTTTACAACTGATTCCTTGACAACCAGGTCAAGCAGTTTGTGGTGCCTTCTCACTTTTCCCAGAGTGTTATCATATTCGTTTGCCCATTCCTGAAACCATTCACGATTATCCTTGGTGATTTGTTTCACCCCCTTTCACTTCATAGTACTGGATTGTTATGCTTTAGAGTTGTTTTTAATTGGAAACTGGCACGACGTCACTTTAAACAATAGGCAGGGTGAGGGAACCTCATTTCCATTTGAATCTGGCCCTGAATTTTTGATACCCGCTGTTTTCCGGAGTGCCCCGGTTCCGGAAATTGACGACGGGTCTGGTACTAGACCGGCACCGGGTCCGCTCATTCAGTACCAGCCCGGCCCCGCCCATACGCATGCGTCCCGACCCGTCCGTACCGGACGCTCTTAGTCCTTCGGTTCCATAGAAGTGACGACGAGTCCGGTACTAAATCCAGTTCCGGGTCCGTCAATTAAAAGAGAGGATGGGGCCGCACCACCGGTGAGAACGAAAAGCCAGGTCCCGGGAAAATTCATCCCGGATATATCAAGCGGATGAGACCGTAGGCACAACAATTCCTTTTCTGAGTGTGCCTGCAATAAGGGACATAGGATCTTGGAATTCTTCCGGGGTCAGCGTAAGCACATCGAGAGCCACTTTGAATTTCCTGACGGTCATTATCTCCGCATCTTTCGTCATGAGGGCCCGCTCAAAAATATCGCGGCCGGAAAAATCTTTGGAAATTATTGCGATATCGATGTCACTTTTAACAGTTGCGGTTCCTGTACTAAAAGACCCGAACAGGATAAGATCGTTAATATGAACGCCGTTTTCCCTAACTATAGCGCTGAAAAAATTTACCGCTTCGAGGACTTGTGCGTCAACCATGTAAGAATCTCCTGTGTCTCGTGTAGGATCTTTTCTGTCTTTCCTTTGGTATATTGTTCAAGAACCACATCAAGGTTATGCGGATATCGTCCGGTAATGCCGATACGATTGATAACGAACAGGGATTCCATATACTTCTGAGGTACTTCCAGTTCGAGGTTTTCTACCAGAAAGATCAGGCTGTGGGTCTTATCCGGATTGTCGTTGAATTTCTCAACATATAGAGCTTTGAGGGCTTTTTCTAGTGCGAGGTGACAGAAGAATATCACCGGGGGATAACGCCCGGCGGAGACGAGGGATTCAGCAGTACCGAGATCATACTGTGCCTGTCGGAACCATTCGCCGGAATCGGGAGTCATTTTTTTTAAAACCTCTTGCCGTTCTCTATCTTTGCGTATGTTGTAAGATGAATATATTGTTTCATCTTTGGGTAACCTGATCCGTCCGGACCTGCCCTTATCAGTGCCCTTGGTTCCGGAGAAGCAACGGAACTGACTTCTGGACTTTGGGGATCTAGAACTGATTTCCGGCAGTATGGAAAGTCGACCGGATGATTTTAAAGAGTAAAGGGGACACTGATGATGATGAGCAAGAGTTCTGATAATAAAGATGGCGAAGGTTTCGCATTTCTAGTGCAAACCGCCCGCTCGCTCGGAGCAGCGGAGGCAAAGGTCATCCCCGCATCGGATGTAATTGTCGAAAACCGCGTCCCAATGAAATGCCGGGCCGGCTGCATAGGGTACGGGAAGAAACTGACATGTCCTCCCTACGTCCCGACCCCGGACGAGTTCCGGAAGATCCTGTCAGAGTACCGTTACGCCCTGCTCGTGAAGTTCATATCGCCAGCCAACGCGGACCCCGATGTGATCTGCTCGATTTACAAATACTGGCTCGACCCGGAGGCCCCGGCCGACAAGAAAGAGCAGGCAACGCAGTTCTGGAAGGACCATTTCAACGGAACCGGCGCATTTGCCCCGATGATGCTCGAACTCGAACGAACCGCGTTCAATGCCGGCAACCCCTTTGCCCTTGCCTTCATCAACGGCTCGTGCCGGCTCTGCGAGACGTGCAATGTGAAAGCCGGCATCTGTGTCCACCCGACGCAGGCCCGGATTCCTGAGCACGCAGTGGGCGTCAACATGGTAAAGACTGCAGAGAAGGCAGGGATGCCGATCCGGTTCCCGGTGCAGGGGCACCCGGAACTGATGGCGCTCCTGCTGATCGACTGATATCGAATGCAGTTCCTGAATCCTTTACCTCCGGGGTCCCGGACCCTGCAGGGCTCCCGGTGTTTCAACAAGCCGACAATTATATGAGACAACCACACTGGCGGGAATTTTTCTAATCTTATTTCGTTTTCATCCGGGGCTCCTTGCAACACGCGAATTTGAATTCGGGGATATCACTCTCCACATTCTGATGAACAATACGGTACTTCCTGCCCTTTTCAGTAAGACTGTAAATGATCCAGCTCCCCTGCTGTTCTCCAACAATAAGGCCTGCACATTTGAGAGCATTGGGATGGTACGATAACTTGGAATCAGAAATTCAAATTATTTCCCTGATAACGCAGACACAAAAGGGGTTGCAAGGTGAGAAGGTGAAGGATCTTCATTCTGATCAGGTCAGAAAGGGCATAGTGGACCTCGACAAGATTCACTAGTTCCTTGTCATCAGGAAGCCGCGAAATCAATCCTTTCAATCCTCCACTCCGGTCCAGTTTTTCCTGGATAGCAGGTGGAATCGGTAATGTTTCTTTTACCACAGGTCCTTGCATTTCAAAAATATATGAAATGGCAAAGTATATTACTCTTCACACCAAGACTTCAATAAAAGTTGAAATCTGTGATTGATATGAGCCAGCAAAATTCATGCGGGAATTGTGGGTCGGAAGGAAAAACAGCAATAATTTATTCCTGTTCCGGCCTGGGATCGAACGTGGGACAATTATCAAACGCTGCGGCCTGCCGCCTGACAAATGAAGGGTTTGGGAACGGGTCCTGTCTTGCGGGTGTCGGTGGATCCGTTGAAAAGCTCATCGGAATTGGTTACGTGATTATCACCGATCTCGGCATTGAAAAAGTCCCAGGTCCTAATTTCAATGAACGGGACCTGGAAACGGTTATTTGTGCAGTGAAACATCAGGATTTGTAGAAATGCATGATGGGCAGTACATTGGAAGTCCCAACATTCTATAGGGAAGGTAGAATTTCGTGATCCCGGATTATCTACAGATGTTTGCCGACTGGCTGACCTACGTGGTGTTGGGAATGACTGCAGGAAGTCCGCTAGCATCGTCGGTAAATTTTTTTATCTACGATTCGATTAAGGTCACGGCCCTCCTTGCAATCATCGTGTTTTTTGTAGGGATTATCCGGACCTTCATCACCCCGCAGAAGGTGAAATTATGGGTTGGTGGAAGGACCGAAGGGGTTGGTAATGTTCTTGCGGCATTGCTCGGGATTCCAACACCATTCTGTTCCTGTTCAGCGGTCCCGCTTTTTATCGGGTTCGTGGAATCCGGTGTGCCGTTGGGGATCACATTCTCTTTCCTGATCGCATCACCCTTGATCAACGAGATAGCCGTTGCAATGCTGTTCGCATTATTCGGTTGGCAGATTGCAGTGCTTTACATTGTATCCGGGCTGATCATTGCCATCGTTGCTGGCATCATCATCGGCCGACTCCACCTCGAAAACCAGGTCGAGGATTTTGTATACAAGTGCAAGATGTATGACAACCCCGATAAGCCAATGACCTGGCGGGACCGGCTTGACTTTGCCACTGGTGAGTCTAAAAGCATCACGCTCAAAGTCCTGCCCTACATCCTCATCGGTATCGCCATTGGTGCGATAATTCATGGATATGCCCCGGCAGATTTCCTTGTAAACATCGCGGGACCCGATAATCCTCTGGCAGTCCCGATTGCGGTGCTGATAGGAATCCCCCTCTACTCAAATGCAGCAGGAATGCTCCCGATCATGCAGGTGCTTACCTCGAAAGGGATGGCGATTGGGACTGCCCTGGCGTTCATGATGGCAGTGGTAGGCCTCTCTCTCCCGGAGATGATCATTCTCCGGCGGGTAATTAAAATTAAATTAATCGCAATATTTGTTGGAATCCTGTTTGTAGCCATTACCCTGACAGGGTTACTCTTCAACGCGATACTCGGATAAATAACGATAACTGAAGATGAAAAATGACAAAATCTGATGATGCACTCAACGCGTTCCGGAATGGATTTTCCTGCTCTGCGGCTGTATTCTCTGCATTCTCCGAAGATCTTGGGCTTGACAGCGAAATGGCAAAGAAGATCGCCTGTGGATTTGGTGCAGGCATTTCAAAGACAGGTAACATCTGCGGTGCCGTATCAGGGGCGATCATGGTGATCGGCCTGAAATATGGGAAAACCATGAAGGGAGACGATGCTGCGACCGAGAAGACACGGGCCATGGTCAGGGAATTCATCCATGAATTTACAACAAACAACGGATCGGTTAATTGCACGGAACTGCTTGGGCTCAACCTCGCGATACCGGAAGAGTATGCAAAGGCCCGCGACAACAGGTCCTTCTTCACATTATGCCCGGCCCTCGTTGGCGATGCCGCTACAATCCTGGAAAAAATCCTTGATGACGCGAACGGTGAACCCAGATGAATACCCCAATTAAACGGCTATCCCTCCTTGATACGTATCTTACCCTCTGGATTTTCCTTGCAATGGCTGTCGGTATTGCAACCGGGTATTTTTTACCCGTGGTCCCGGCCGCAATTACCCACCTTTCGGTTGGTACAACTTCAATTCCTATTGCGATCGGACTCATCCTGATGATGTATCCACCGCTGGCAAAGGTGCGGTATGAGGATTTGCGGATTGTCTTCCGGGATACGAAGGTGCTCGGCCTGTCACTTGTACAGAACTGGGTTGTCGGGCCTGTACTGATGTTTGCCCTGGCGGTCCTGTTCCTCCGTGACCAGCCTCTCCTGATGTACGGGGTTATCCTCGTCGGTATTGCCCGGTGTATCGCGATGGTTATTGTCTGGAATGACCTTGCCGGAGGCGACTGCGAGTATTGTGCGGCAATTGTCGGTCTCAACTCGATATTCCAGGTATTTTTCTATTCCATCTATGCATGGATTTTTATTACGGTACTTCCTGCAGCCCTTGGGATTGCAGAAGGGGCAGTGGTAAATGTGACCATATCAGAGATCGCGATCACGGTGTTTATTTACCTTGGGATTCCGTTTATTGCTGGAGTTATCACCCGTTTCGCCCTGTTGAGAATAAAATCAAGGGAATGGTATGATAATTATTTCATTCCGAGGATCTCCCCGATAACACTCATCGCCCTGCTTTTCACTATTATCGTGATGTTCTCACTCAAAGGGGAGTATATTGTCACGGTTCCGCTTGATGTCGTCAGGGTCGCGATCCCATTGGGCATCTATTTCCTGCTGATGTTCTTCATCAGCTTCTGGATGGCCTTTAAGATGGATGTTAATTATAGGAAGTCTACCAGCCTTTCATTCACGGCTGCATCCAACAACTTTGAACTGGCGATTGCCGTTGCGATCGGGGTATTC
>JAPKXR010000346.1 GCA_026394715.1 Methanomicrobiales archaeon
ACCGCCCCGAAAAAGAAGAGACTTTCCCTCGCTGGTGTTCCCTGCATAATCCTCGAAAGGACCATGTAAATTACCAGCATCAGTACCATGGAGATGAGGAGGGATGTTGTAGGGTTCAGGAAATGGAACTCAATATCCCGTTTAATCCGGATCCTCTCCTGTATCGTTGTAATGAAATACGGGATGATCAGGACTTTACTAAAAAAAGTTATTATTGCAATAGCCAGGAGGACGAGTGATCCTTCAAGTGAATAGAGGGCGAGTGCAATAAAAACGAGTGTGAGAGACTGGACAGCGAAGACTGATACCACTGATAGCAGGTTTCGTGTCGAAATGATATATGCCGCGGTAATGATAATTCCAACAAACAGTATCCTGATAATTCCCTCGATGGTTGATGTATCAATCATGAAAATACCTCGATGATAATGATCAGGGTAGAGAAGAAAAAGGCCATAGCGAACAGGCTGGGAAGCTGGAAGAACCTTTTCTTGGCCATTGATGACTCAAATATCGCGATTATCCCTGCAAGGATTGAACCTTTTATGACGAACAGGATAACGGCGATGAGGATACCGATAAGTGTGAGGGATGTGGCAAGCCCGAGCGGGACAATCAGGTTGATCAGCAGTCCCATCAGGACTGTCAGTTTTACGGCAGCCGCAAGTTCCATGAGGGCCAGGTTCCTGCCTGACTGTTCCAGTATCATTCCCTCGTGGATCATGGTAAGTTCCAGGTGTGTCTCCGGGTTATCAATTGGTATCCGTGATGTCTCGACGATGAGGATGATAAAAAGTGAGATACTGATCAGGATCAATGTCGGAGCGGCTGGTAATCCAGGTGCCGTGCGGGAGACCATGTCAAAGATGTTGAGGGTCTTAAAGACGAATGCAAGTGCAGCAAAGACAATAATCGTCGTAGGCTCAATAATCGCAGAAATACTCATTTCCCGTGAACTGCCCATGCCACCAAAGGAACTACCTGCATCAAGACCGGCAAGTGCCATGAAAAAACGGGCTAATGCAAGGAGATAGAGAAAAAGGATAATATTTCCAATTCCTCCGACAGGCTCGGGAACAAATATTAGCGGGACAAAAAGGGCCGCCACAAGTATGGATGCAATTGTTATCAGTGGGGTTATCCGCATGATCCGTGACGAGGTGGGTGAGTAGATGACTTCCTTTGTTAACAGCTTTCTCAGGCTGGCATAGGTCTGGAACACCGATGGTCCGGAACGCCCCTGTGTCCATGCCTTCACTTTTTTTATCATACTGACAAAAAGTGGCGCAATGGCAAGTACGACAAGCGTATTGATTGTGATATACAATATGAAATCCACGTTCACGCAAACCACCCTAAAAATATAATCAGTGCGATGACCGTAACAAACACATAGAGGAGATACGTGTCAAGGCAACCGTTCTGAAACCTCGAAACTTTTGTTGCCACCTGCATGAACAGTTGGGAGATCGGGTTGTAGAGGTATTCCTCAAATACCTTCAACAGGTGGATTTCTCCGGTTCCCTCTCGGAATATGCAGTTTTTCAAGTCAAAAAAAACCCTTTCATTTTTTGTGCGGGTCCGGTAAATTGCAGAGAAGATGATGTCGATGGGTTCAGAGAACCCATGACCTGTGTATTCGGATGAAGCCTGCTGGGAACGCGATCCGCATCCCCATGTTTCGCTCACCCTTACCTCGCGGGAGGCAGTAACATACAATACCATGTAGACCAGGACCCCCATTCCGAGGAGTAACAGGCTGATCAATAACATATCCGGCAACGGAACGTTAAAGCCGACGATTCCAAAAATCTGGAAGGAAAACACACCCAGAAGAATACACGCAGCCGCAAGGATACCCGGTCCTATCAGCATCGCCCGGGGCACTTCTTTCGCCACCTCACTTTGTGGCGAACGGGGCAGAGCAAGGAAGATCGAACCAAATGCTTTGACAAAACATGCGGCAGAAAGCGTACTGGCGAGGGCGAAGAGGGCAAGGCAAATAAATAAGAGCACTTTAAAAAGAGGACTCACGAATGCAACCGATGTGAAAAATGCAGTGAAGATCAGAAACTCGCTCGCAAATCCGTTCAGGGGGGGGAGGGCCGAAATTGAGACTGCTCCAATAAAAAAGAGCGCAGAAGTATACGGCATCCGGTGGGCGAGGCCACCCATATGCTCGATATCTCTGGTGTGCGTCGCATGAACAACAGAGCCTGATGTAAGGAAGAGGAGGCTTTTAAAGAGTGCATGGTTCAGGGAATGGAATAACGCACCCAGCAGGCTGATAGTCGCAAGCAGGGGCAGGTTGCTGGCAGAGAAGATCACCCAAAGTCCAATACCGGTAAATATGATGCCAATATTTTCGATACTCGAATACGCCAGCATTCCTTTAATGTCATGTTCCTTTAAGGCATAGATGACACCAAGGACCGCGGATGTAATACCCGCGGCCAGAATGAGGGCCCCCCACCAGAGGTCCGGAGTAAAAACGTCAAGGAGGAAGCGTATCAGTCCATAGATGGCAATCTTGAGCATCACGCCTGACATCAATGCCGATATTGGCGACGGGCTTTCCGGGTGGGCGTATGGCAGCCACTTGTGGAATGGAATAATGCCGGCTTTTATGGAAAACCCAATAAACAAGACGAGGAATGCTGCTGTTATGGGTAGTGTGGAAGCACCATGGATGGGAGCGATTGCAAATGAGCCGGATTCCAGGTAGAGCATGATGATGCCCAAAAGGACAAACAGGGACGATAACTGGGTCATAAAAAAATAAAACAGACCTGCCTTTCTCGTCTCATTATGAGTGTATTCAAAAGTTACAAGGAAGAATGAACTTGCCGCCATCAATTCCCAGAAGAGAAAAAAACAGAACGAATTTGCGGAGCTAACGACCAGGACCATCGCGAGAATGAAGAGGCTGGTAAACCCGCATAAAATGTTCCTCCGGGACGATCCATCCATATGTTCAACATATTCTGAAAAATACAGGGCAACACAGGCCGAAACAATGGCAATTACCAAGAGGAAGAATGATGCGAGCCGGTCGATAACAAAGGAAAAAGAAAACTCCGTGATCGGTTGGTACAGCGTAAAACCCGATGTCTCACCGGAAAACAGGACTACCAGGGAGAGAGCTCCCAGGAACAGTGACGCGAAGATTGGGCAGCAGAGCGAAATTGTCCTGATATATCTCCTGTTCACTGATACTGCTAGTAGCGGTACGATTGTCCCGGCAAGAAGGGTAATGATCGCAAGAAGGAACAGTTCAATAATCATTTTCTCTCCCCGATAACCATTTGATGAATATGCTGCTCCGGATTCTGCAGGTGTGTTAATCTGTTCATTCCGACCTCCTGGTTAAAAACAGGTTGATCTTTCATCAACTGCCCCTGCATCAGGTATTATCCCCTGACACAAAATCCGTGGGCTCCCTTTTCATGGGACAAACATCTATCCCCTTAAGATTACCCATGCAAAATCCAAACCTGTCCCGGATTGTTTTTGGCAGGTCATTTTCAGAGATTGGGTGGAAGCCAAGACTTCCGTAAAAATCTACCAGTTCAATTTTCGAGTGCATGTAGAGCGTCTCTCTCCTCCCACATTCCTGAATGAGAAGGAGCATCGCTGACCGGGCAAACCCACGGCGCCTGTAATCTTCCAGGATATAGACTGCATCAACTTCAAGGCCATCCGGATGTCGCGATGCACGGGCAACACCAATCAGCCTCGTCCCGTTAAAAGCAGCAAAGAGTCTGTCATTTTCGCGGTCTGCCTTCTGCTGGTGATAATGGACCCATAGTTCCTTCTCTGCACGGACGAGCTCCGCGGGAGTGAGTTCCCTTACATTTAATGCCCCGATTCCTTCGGTTGGTGTGGGGACAGGACTTTTAGGGAACAATGCCCGGCCGAACGCGAGGAAAAGATGAGGCCGTAACGTGACAAAACCCCGGCTTTCCTCTCCGGCAAGTGAATAGAGTGTAAGCAGTGTCTGATCTTCGTTGAATGGCTCCGAGTCAGTGTACGGGGAAATAATCGGCATACAACACCTCCAAAAAATTCGGTATCCCCTGAGGGTTATAAAATGGGTAAAATTCCATTCAGATCATCTTTCGATATTGTTCTGACATATTTTCCGTTCATCAAAATAAAACCATGTGTTCATTTTTATAAAATTCAATAAAAAATTTGAAATATTTTGGAAATCAAGAAAGAAGAAATCCCTCACTCTGGCTTTCCAAAAAGATATCATGGTTAGATTCTGAAAAAGAAAGAAAAATATGGATGAAATCTCATATGCGCGCATTATTGGTTTCCAGCAGTTTTCGGCATTTGCAAAGCGGGTCAGGATTGAGTTGCATCCTGGTCCTTGCCGGTATCTCCCGGATACAAATAACAAAACTTTATTAGATTTACCGCAAAGAGTGAAAATTATTGGCAGGCAACCTGGTACTCAGAACGGGAAGTTGCCATAAGAGGGGGGGAAAAAGCTCATTATGATCGACAAATTACTGCTTGGGAATTATAAATTCAGGGAATCTGATTTTTCTCCGAATATTGACCACTACCGGGAACTCGCCTCCAGCCAGCACCCCTCCGTTCTATGGATCGGTTGCTCAGATTCCCGGTTACAGACTGGACATATTACCCAGGCAAAGGCCGGAGAACTGTTTATCCAGAGGAATATCGGAAATATCGTTCCAGTCCATGACTGGAACTTTGCCACCGTACTTGAATATGCGGTTGTTCACCTGAAAGTCGAGGATGTCGTTATATGCGGGCATTCCAACTGCGGTGCAATCCGCGCACTGGATAAAGAAAGCACGGATTCCTACATCCCCCTCTGGTTGAATAATGCCCGTGAAGCAAAAGTCCGGGTAGATAAAACAATATCTCCCCCGGTTACTCCTCTTGAAAAGGAGGAACGATACCGCCAGATCGAAAAGGAAAATGTCCGGCTGCAGATGGAACACATTTATACCTACCCTCTATTGAAAAAAGCGGTTGATGAAAAGAGGGTGGAAGTCCATGGACTCTATTATGACCTCGAGAATGGAGCACTGACCCGGATTACATAATTTTTCTTTCCACTTTTTTTTATGTTATCCAGATAACCCGTAGTTGCTGGTGGGATAAAAGAAATAAACCGGGTATTCTGGTGAACCATAAACTATGCAGCCAACGGAATAGCAGGGGTGTGGCGCGAATCACACCTGCTGTTTACAGCAGTCTGCACCGAGGCAATGTTGACCCGGGAAATAGCCGAAAATTGATTCTTTGCTATTTATCCTGGTTATCACCTGATACCTGACCTTAAGGTTTATCCTGCATTTTTTAAACTATGCCTGGTCCTGGATTTTGAAATCCTTCATCCACGATATTTTATTCTGACCAAACAGCCTGTTCT
>JAPKXR010000027.1 GCA_026394715.1 Methanomicrobiales archaeon
TGATCTTTGTCGGGCTTGCATTACCGGTGAAATTCACAGGGAATTACCTGGACTTCATTACACCCGGAATTCTTGTCATGACGATGCTTACCGCAGCATTATCCGGGGGTGCACTCCTGATGTTTGATAAGATCCTTGGATTTCTCAATAAATTCCTCGCCCTTCCTACACCCCGGGAGGATATTCTCTTCGGAAAGATTCTCTTCATTACCTCCCGGGGGCTTGTCCAATCGACGATTATCTTCATCATTGCAGTACTTATCGGGGCAACAATTCTCAGCCCTGGACAGTATGCGATGACCTATCTTATTCTCTTCCTCTTCGGCGTGCTCATTTCATCCGTAGCTACCACGATTGCCCTGTATCTCGGGGACCACGACTCCTATGCAGCAGTGAACACGATGATCTCAATGCCCCTTTTTTTTACTTCAACTGCCCTGATGCCGTATGAGGTGATGCCGGATTGGCTTCGGGTTATCGCCCATATCAACCCGCTGAGCTGGGCGATCGATGCAATCCGGGAAGTCGCAGTGGGAATTATTCCATGGGTTTCAATGGGTGTGATCACATTGCTTGCCATTATTGTGATCGGGATCTGCATGCGGGTTTTTCGGAAGGTGACCGTGTAAATGACTCAAACTAAAAAAAATAGAACGCGCAATTCCGGGATTCCCCGGGTTTTGTGATATTATTGGTATTGCTGCTAATCGTGGTTCTGACGTTTTGTGCCGGATGTGTAAATTCCCCGTCGCAACCGACCAATGCACCAGCCAAAAACGGGACTAATCAGGGATCGCCTGCTGGAACAACAACCCCCGATGTGCAAGCCTCAGGAGATGTGAAGCCTTCAGCTCTCACCTCCACGTCGACTGTCAATCAATCAATGACTATTCAGCGGTCCCGTCCATCGGATCGTTGTCGTCAACACCAATGCTGCAGAGCTCCTTGTTGCACTTGGTGCCAGAGACAGGATTACCGGAGCATCCGATACCGTAAAAAATCACCCGTTACTAGGCCCGCAATTTGCAGGTATCGGAAGTATCGGGAGCTGGCAGACACCGAATATCGAGAAAGTCCTGTCCCTTAACCCGGACCTCGTGGTCAGCTATGCCAGTTCGAAACCAAAAAATGAAGACCCGTTCACCCAGAACCGCATCCCTATTCTCTATATAGACTGTTACCGCCTGGACACCCTTGAATCAGATGCGAAAATTCTTGGGAGTCTTACCAGCAGGGAAAATGATGCGAGCTCCTATGCTGCGTTGGTCAATACCTGGCAGGACCTTGTGAAATCAAGGGTGAGTAATGTATCTCAGGTGGATAAGCCCCGGGTCTATTTTGAAGGATATTCCGATTATTCAGCCCAACCCGGAAGTTCAGGGAGCGGCCTCCTGATCAGGCGTGCAGGTGGACGGAATATCGCAGAAAACCTGTCTGTTGCTGCACCGAAGGTAAATGCGGAATGGGTAATGACAGAAAATCCAGATGTTATTATCAAGGTGGTCTCACCCACAAAAGACGGCATTAATTTCACCACTATACATTCGCAAATCGTTTCCAGGCCGGGAATGCAGAATGTAAATGCAGTACGAAACGGAAGAGTATTTGTGATTTCGGGCGATGTGGCATATGGTCCCCGGTTCTATATTGGACTTCTTACCATCGCAAAGATGCTGTATCCGGATCGTTTCAGGGATATTAATCCACAAGCTGCCCTTGACGAGTATGCTCAGCGGTTTGTGGTCGGGACGAACCTGACACCATTTGTGTACCCTGAACCGTAACTATTTTTTTTACATTATCACCGGCGGGGGAAATTCTTACCGAATCAGACCGTCATTAAAAATACATTTGTTATTTATTGTGACATTAATTAATACTATTATTAATATATTTAATACTGGTGCGCCTAATAATTACGTAAGGTGCCCACGACATATCCGCGATACAACCTCTGACACCTTACCCAGGAACGACTGGAAATCTCGTGCAAACGGTGTAATCAGCACAATTAGTTCAGAACAATCAAGGAAAAGTCATTGATTGTTTCAGTGAAAAAGGAGTGTGAAATGTGAAGGCTATCTATATCGAAGGACAACATCAAGAAGTCCTTCAGATCGAACAGGATTTGTGCCTGTTTCGTGCCCCGGAAAATGTTCCGGGGTAACACAACCTGTAAAATCCTACTATTCTGGTTGCCTTTTATCTTCGGAGTATCTCATAATCCAGGTAAAGGAAATGATTGTGACGCCGGCAATTAAGAATATGAAATTTTACACTTTCTTTATAAAATATTAAAAGAAAACACTTTTTACATTAGAAGTGCTACAAAATTAAGAAATTGTAGTATGGGGTATATTCGTGCACATACCTGATGCATTTATTCCGATATGGCAGGGCGCAATCTACTGGATTATTGCCCTGGTCTTCGTATATCTCTCCTTGCGGTGGGCGAAGAATGAACTGAACGAGGAAAAATTACCTTTGGTGGCAGTGCTGGCGGCCGGTATCTTTGCGCTCCAGTCATTCAATCTTCCCGTCTCAATGGGGACGAGCGGGCACCTTGTTGGCGGTGCACTCGTGGCGATTATCCTTGGGTCCCCGTTTGCCGCGGTCTTTATCCTCACGTTGGTACTTATCGTCCAGGGTATCATGTTTGGGGATGGTGGGATCACGACAATGGGGGCAAACATCCTCAACATGGGAGTAGTCGGTGGTTTTGTAGGTTTCTATAGCTTCAAGGGCCTGAAGGCCGCCACAGGGAGCATGCCGGTTTCTGCGTTCATCGCCGCATGGCTCGCCTGTTTAATTCCGGCACTCTGTGCATCTGTTGAACTCTGGCTTGCCGGGACATTCCCACTCCAAGCAGGTATGATTGCGATGGGGTTGTACCATGCGATTATCGGTGTAGTTGAAGGTGTTATTACGGTCGCGGCGATTTACCTGATCGTGAGTGTAAGGCCGGATATGGTGGACAAAGGTGTGATGCCTGCAAAGGTTGGTGCAGTGGCATGATCGACAATAAAACATTAATTGTGGGCGGCCTGATTATTGCCATCCTCGTCGGGGTAGTGGCGGTATTCATGGCATCGAGTGATCCGGATGGCCTGGAAAGCACGGCCCTCATCATCCAGGGTGGGAAAACTCTTACTGGTCCTACACCTCCGGATGCTGAAATCGTGGAAAATATGGAGGGCAAGTTCGCGTATTCAGCTCCGATGCCTGATTACTCTCTTGGTGAGGGAATGGGTTCTATGGGTGGAATTCTGGCAATTATAGGTGGGACTGTTCTGGCGTTCCTCGTTGTGATTGGCCTTGTATATGCCTTAAAAATTGCAGGGAAGAAAAATCCCCCAAATGGAGTTCAATAGACATTTATTTTTTCCCGAATCCAGTAATACATTTCTTCATTCCAAATTAAAATGCGAAAGGTGAAATTCATACTGATACATAAAAAGTTATGAGGATTTGTTATGAACGAAGAATCTGACCTTTCGCGAATTGGTATATCACTCCCGAAAAGCCTTCTTGATAAATTTGATGAAATAATTAATTATCGTGGTTATTCTTCACGTTCCGAAGGGATCAGGGATGCGATCAGGAGTTATAATACACATTATATGTGGATGGCCGAAGTGAAGGGTGAGCGGCAGGGTGTGATTACCATGGTCTACGACCATGATCAGCGAGGGCTTCTTACAACGCTGACTGATATTCAGCATGAATTTATGTCTATTATTCAGGCCTCGCTTCACTCACATGTGACACACGGCCGCTGCCTTGAGGTTGTTCTTGTGAAGGGGGACGGCTCCCAACTTAGAACACTCGTTGAACGGCTTATGTCGCAGAAGGGTGTTGAGTCAGTGAAACTGACAACGGTAATGATCAGGGAATAAATGGTATTTTCCTAATGGGGAGTACAGGAGCCATTATTTATATTTAGAAATGACCCTCGATTCACTACTTTTTTTGGTCCGGGTTTACATTTTTGCAAGGTTGATACTGGTTAATGACAGAGTAATTGGTGCCCATCGGGGCAATGAAGGGACCCGGTAGCAGTTCATCTCCCGTCGACCTTCGGCAGTAAAATATAATCAACATACAATTACATTGAACAAATGTATATAACTAATAAATATTCATCCGTTCACTTGACGTATTCATTTTTTTGAAAGTTTTTTTGATATACGGTGGGCCAATCATATCTATCTGGTGCATCGAGCCAATGCAGGCAGGTCTGATTATTGTGTGTCGTCCTGTTGATCCAGCCCTTTGGACATAAGTAGTTGTCCCGAAAAAAATCTGCATCTTCCGGGTTCCCTTTAATCACTGCTGGTGTACTACAACTATCCATTTTTGTAAACGGGTAAAATATTTGCGGCCTCACAATTAGATGCTTACCGGAACTTCTACGATGGAGTAAATGGTGCTGATCATTAGGTTTAATATCTGCATAACACCAGGTATTTCATGGAGAGAATCGAATGAAACGGCCAGCGCTTCTGATTATCGATATGCAAAATGATTTTGTCCGGGTTGGTGCACCCATGCAGATGCCGGGGGCTGAATACATCATCGCCAATATAAGGGATGTGCTGGAGGCGTTCCGTCATCAGGGACATCCCGTGTTCCATGTGGTCCGGGTCCACCGGGGCGATGGTTCCGATGTAGAAGTATTCAGGCGTGAGATTTTTAACAATGTCCCCTTTGCCGTCGAGGGGACGCCAGGATCAGCGATTATCGATGAACTCATGCCCGTGCAGGGTGAGTACATTATCCGGAAAAGTCGTATGAGCGCCTTTATGAACACCGATCTTGACCTGCTGTTACGATCGCTTGGGATTGATACGGTCGTTGTCACCGGTATCCAGACACCGAACTGCATCAGGACAACCGTCTTCGATGCGGCTGCGATCGGGTATCAGTCGGTCCTGGTTGAGGATGCGGTAGCTGCCCGGAACTCCGCGGTCCACCAGGCGAACCTCTTTGATATGGCAAACATCGGGACCGTTATCGTTAAGAAAGACACGATCAGGGACCTGATCTGTTGTTGATGCAGGGTTTTTAATGGTGTCCGGGCAGGAACTTCGATGCACGTCGTCATTGAAGGTTTAAAAGCCCTCTGGTTCAGAAATGAGAGAACATATCCTATATTTTCCCCGTTACCTGAATGGATAACGGAGAGGTTGTTTTTTTCCCCGTCGTTGAACTGGTCCTGCACAAAGTTACTTACGTGACCGGGTGCTATACCGTTCAAATGACGGTCTGGAGGGTAACAATGGGTATCGTATCAGGACACGGGTTATTAATCGCATGTCTCCTTATGGCACTGGTCATGTATTCAGGGCATTCTTTCGCTGCAGATATCGATGAAAAAATCGGGGGACGGGTCGACCTGAAAGGTACAGCCGTCAGCGCAGATGCAGTCTACCTGTTTGTGACAGGTCCCGGTCTACCCTCAAACGGGGTACGGCTTGATACCATGCAAGTCCCGGTAGTCAATGGTGATCCCGGGAGCTTCACGGTTACCGATGTAAGTAACGACCGGTGGGCATACTCATGGAACACGGCAAGACAGGGTTTTTCGCTGAAAGAAGGGATCTATAATGTGTATGCCGCAAAAAAACCGGTAGGGAAATCCGGCGTGAATAATGCGGTCTATGGCACAATCAGCGTATCTCTTACGAACAGTGGCAGGCCGTATACCTCATCGGGTACCGTTGTTTTTAATACAACACCGGTGATATCGGAAATTTTCATCGACGGACAGTCCGTCGGCAACACTCCCCAGACCCGTGGACTTCCCGAAGGGGACCATGAAATACGGTTTGAGCGCCCGGGGTACCGGATGGTTACCGAACAGGTCTCGATTACCCCGGGTTCATTTGAATCAGTCCAGAGGACCCTGATCCCTGAAACAACGCAGGTGGTTACATCTTTCGTAACCCAGGGCCTACTTACACCCGTCCCCACGAGTGCACTTGCAACCCCGACGAGTCCTGCGGCGACGAAAAAGGCCCCGGTAGCAGTTCCCGTAATTGTCATATCGGTGTCTGTTGCCCTGCTCACCATGGGACTAAAAAAGAAGGCATATCAATAAACCCGTCCAAAAAAAAATCGCTTATCAGGGCATTGTCCCCGAAATTGTGGGATTCTCATCGCGGGGGTGGTCCGTTACTTTTTTTTGGCATTTCGCCGGGCCCGCAATGCCTCATCGTACATAATAACGAGAGACAGGCTGATCAGGTTCAACGTGGTCGCTGTATACCAGAGAACTGATTCAGGTGTAGTAAGCCTGGCAATCCAGCCTGACCAGAGCGTGATGCAGATAATTGAAAATGAGAGCAGGGTGTCAAACGCAAGAAAAGCCCCTGGTGCGTGAAAGTACCTGCCAACCTGTGCGATAGTGCAGTATTCGATCGCATTGGGCCGTCCGGAAATGTCGAGACCTGCCCTGGCCACGTTCAATGACAGGTCAAGTGCAGCCCAGGCAATAATCAGCCATCCGAGCAGGACCAGTGCCGGTTCCCCGCCAATGCCGCTTCGGATAGCAAGCGATCCAAATAGAAATTTGTAGATACAAAATGGTATCCCGATGGTACAGCTTAAAAATAATGGTGACTGAAAGAACCGCAATATCCTGTCATCAGGTGCCGGGTGGGATGAGGTACCTGGTTCTGCCGGTGTCATTGTTATCTGTACGATTGATCGGGTTCAATAATGAATAACACGCTTGGGAGGTTGGGCATACAACCGGATTCGGAACCCAAGTGCCGCCCGTAGATTTTACTGCATATAAGAACGGGGTGATTAGGTTCGATTTCGACATTCCCCGCTGGTATCAGTCGTTGATATCCCGTGCATGATGATGTTCTTCCCTTTGTTCGAATGATGAATTGCCATGAACCGAATTTTTGGTATTTTCCTCCAAATAATCTAATAGAACGATATCGAACAATTATACATGCGCCCACATGTGACCGTCAATATCGCCATGAGTGCAGACGGCAAGCTCTCGACAAAAGAGCGGCGGCAGGTTAAGATCTCCGGGAATGCGGATTTCATACGGGTAGATGAGCTGAAGGCCGGGAGTGATGCGGTCATGGTCGGTATTGGTACCATTATTGCCGATGACCCGTCACTGACGGTCAAATCCGAAGAACTGAAACGGGGAAGAGTTTCCCGGGGACTCGATGAACACCCCATCCGGGTGATAGTGGATAGCAGGGGACGTATTCCTGTTAACGCGGCAGTCCTGTGCAAGGGGCCCGGGACAAGGGTGATCGGGTGTGCAGAAGTAATTGATCCGAAGGTCCGTTCGTCCCTGGAATCACATGCAACGGTGATTATTGCAGGAAAGGAAAAGGTGGACCTCGAAGGATTACTCTGCCAGCTGTACGGTATGGGTGTCCGGGACCTCATGGTTGAAGGGGGTGGGACCCTGCTCTGGTCGATGTTCGAGCGTGGGCTTGTGGATGAGATGTTCCAGTATGTCGGGAACATGGTTATCGGCGGCAGGGATTCTCCCACTCCCGCCGATGGCGAGGGATTTTGCATCAATGATCTATTTGTGATGATGGACCTGATGGAATGCGTCCGGATTGATGAAGGGGTACTGCTTCACTGGCGTATGAGACCATCAGCCCCGGCCCCTTAAATTTCCCGGACAAAATGGTACCTCGCGGCTCCCTGGAAAATAAAAAAGGCCGTTACCGGGCATCTTTCTGTACTCCGTTTAAAGGGGCCACTCACGCGAGAATAAAAAAATAATCCCGGTGTAATTCATGGAACTGGCACTTATCATTCTTCTGGCGGTGTTTTCGCTAATCGCAGTCCGCCAGGTAGGGCGGTTCCGGTTCCGTATCTGGCAGGTAATGGGTGCCGGTGCCGTTGCCGTACTTATTACCGGCCAGATATCACTGCCTGATGCGGCCCGTTCTGTCAATATCGACGTAATGGTCTTCCTGTTTGG
>JAPKXR010000131.1 GCA_026394715.1 Methanomicrobiales archaeon
CATACCTCACCCCTTTTTTTCGGCGGCTTTTGATTTTTTCCTCTTCTTTTCGTCAGCTTTGGGGGTTCTGGTTGGGGTTGCAAGAATTGCTTCGATCTGCAGTTTTAGTTCAGGCAGATCAATCTTGATCGTTTCAAAGACGGAGTCGTAATCCACGCCAAAATAATGGTGAACGATCTTATCCCGCGTTCCGGTGGTTTCCCTCCATGGGATGTATGGGTATTCCCTGCGAAGCTGTGGTGAGAGGTTCTTTACTGCTTCGCCAATTGTAATGAGCATTCGCTCAACTCCGGCACGTTCCAGAACGCTGTCAGTGAGCTCAGCAGCAGATGTAATATTTTTAGAAAAATCTTCTATGTGAGAGATAGCATCACAGATATGATGAAGATATGCCAAATCTTCTGGTATCATCCGTAGATCACCACTTCATCACGGCGGATCGCATCCACAAGATATGGGCTGACAGCTTTTTCGGTAACGAGATCGACTTTCATGTGGAGGGTCTCTTCGATCTCGTTTTCAATTCGCACCAGCTGAAAGAGGCTTTTTGGGCGGGAGAACCGTACCAGAATATCGATATCACTTTTTGCTCCGGCTTCACCTCTTGCATACGAGCCAAAGATAGAAATTCGTTCAGCATCGTACTTTGTCAGTATTGCAACGATGGTTTCCTGGATCTTCTTTTTTAGTTTACGTCCAGTCATGTACCGCACAACACCAGGAATATAAACATTCAATATTATTCCGCGTTCGTCTTAATAGTCTTTTGAAGAGATATACTCATGGCTGTTTTAGACCTCCTCCTCATTCTTACCGATACGTGTCTGTTGTGGTAAGGTACTCCTTCATTACTGAAGTCTTGCTCCGCATTGACGAAAGTTTTATGTCAAAATACAAGGCGACCTCCTCTCCAAGCTGAAATCCCCCCACTCCACCGGTTACGGGTATTTTTAGTCAGCATACAGTATCTCCATACTTTTTCAGGTATATCAGGACATCGGACTAAATCCTGATCCTGGTAGAATTGTTCATTGGATCCCCTTCACATTGTCCAGTGCGACCAGTTCCACGCTCGCATGGGGGGGCAACAATCCACCAGGTCATCGAACTGCCGGCGGGAATGACTGGGGCGTTCTGCCATGATGCTGGGTAGCCCATCGCAGTCCTCTTTCTTTCCAGGACTGGCCCAGGTGCGGTCCGATTGTATCCATGCCGTTTTTTTGTTGATAGTAGGGTCCTGCAAAGCCGTTCGATTCCTGAAGGATGGATTCCTGTGTTAATCCCTCATAATACGGGAACGCCCCGTCAAGGTTATTTCCCTCTCATCGCCTGCTAATGAGAATTCTTATTCAAACAACGATAATTCTTTGGGTGAGAAAAAGGGTTAGATGGAAGGTTTGCAAAGGATTATCCGCAGTTGAGAAAGAGCCAGTTCAATGTATTCACCGGGGAGGGATGATGATGGCCTTAACAGGATTACCCTTCGATTTCAGATATCCAGAACTTTTCCACTGTAAGGGCAACTCAGGCTCTCGATTTTCTCTCTCTATCGAGTGTCATTAATGATCGCCCGGTCTCCATTGATGATACTATTGGTGAGTACACATACGCGGATGGTAGCAGTACCATAAAACTAATAATCTAAGAATCTTAACAATAACCTCAGAGAAAACATGCCTTATACGACATTAATCAAAGTCTCTTCAAAGGGATTGATAACACTCCCGAAAAAAATCCGTTCACGCCTTGGTATTTCAGAAGGAGATTATTTGACAATTACTTCCGACGATGACCGGATCATCTTTCGGAAAGCAAAGATAGATATTGATTACGAAAACCCTGATGATGTATGGAAGGAATATTCGGCACGAAGGTTGACCGATGATTGATCTCTACCAGGGAGCGCTGGTTCTTGTCGATTTTAACTATTCCAACCATGTGCAATCCAAGTTACGCCCGGCGCTTGTTGTGAGTAATTCGCGCAATAACCGTATATCCCGTGATATAGTAGTCATGAAGGTAACATCAAAAGAGCCAAAGCGTTGGGGACTTCCAATATCTAATAATGATCTTGTGACAGGTTCTCTGGAATTTGACAGTTTTGTCCAGATCGATGCCCTCCATTCACTTGAAAAATCAATCACCCACGCGGTAATCGGGACTTTGAGTCCTGAAAAAATGAATGAAATAAAAAAGCCGGTATCAGACCTGCTTTCTCTGGATACCCCATCAGCTTGAGTATAAAGGATATCTCTTTTCAACAGGGGTATGCTTCCCGTCTACGTCGGGTATAATCCCGAAATCAGGGTCCTGTTCCCGGATCCGGACAAGGGGTTCATATCTCACTAATAACCCTATTAAGTGGATATTTTCCAGGTAACCGGACACATGACCCGTTTCCTGGGGCTATCTGGTTACCCGGGCCAAAATCAGGTGGTATTACCCCCTTTCTAAAAATTAGCAATTGTTTAACCCTGAAATTAGTTTAATAACCGCCTTTTAATAGAAGACTGCCCAATGAGCGCTATACCGTCACCCGGAATGGAGATCCGGTGTTTAAAAACTTTGGAAATGGTCGGGAAATGCTGTAATTTTGGCAAAAAGGTAGGAAATTCTGGTTAGGCGCCACTGGAAGTATTTGTTCTGAACATGTCCTGTTCATCATTTCCCGATGTGGTAATAATCTTTCATCCATGCCACCGTCTTCCCGATCCCCTCTTCCGGGGTAACAATTGGGTTATGTTTCAGGTCACGGACCGCCTTTGAAAAGTCCATGTGCTTCACTTTTGTGGTAAATGGCTCTGCCTCTTCATAGTGCACAAGCGAATCGTCCCTGCCCGTTGCGCGAAGAATAAGGTCTGAATATTCCTTGATGTCCATTTCCCATTCCGGTTTTCCACCGACATTGTATACCTCGCCCGGGATAAAATTATCAACAATATTTGCCCAGGTCCGGCACGAATCCTCAACAAAATCAATGATCCGTTTGTGTCCTTTGAAAACGGTATAGGGCTTGTTATGGAGTGCGTGAAATATAAATTTAGGGATAAAGCCCCGGTACGGGGTG
>JAPKXR010000340.1 GCA_026394715.1 Methanomicrobiales archaeon
AGGCCTCATGATCTACCTGCTCTTCATGTCGAAGGGAATACTCGGTGCACCGCTTGGTAACGTGGGAATCGTATTCGAAGATGCCTATCCCGGGATTGTGGTCGCCATGGTATTTGTCGCCATTCCCTATTATGTCAATACCGTCCGCGAAGGATTTGAAACGGTCCCGGTCCGACTGGAAAACGTCGCAAGAACGCTTGGGGCCTCAAGGTTCCGTGCATTCTGGCACATTGTCCTCCCGCTGTCCTCCCGGCATATCTATTATGGAGCGTTACTCGCGTGGGGGCGGGCGATCGGGGAATTTGCTGCCGTTATCATGATTGCCTACTTCCCGATGGTAATATCGACCCTGATTTATTACCGGTTCGCTACCGGCGGGCTTTCGGAAGCCATGAGCGTTGCACTGGTGATGATTGTGATATGCGGGGCAATATTCGTCCTGTTTCGGCTCCTGCTCAAGAAAAAAGGGGGCCATGATGATCAGGCTTGAACATATTTCATTGCAACGGGGTTCATTTCGTCTTGATGATATCAACCTCGATGTAAAGTCAGGCCGGTATTATTTCCTGATGGGGCCGTCCGGTGCAGGGAAAACCCTTATCCTCGAAATTATTGCAGGCCTGAAGGACCCTTGTTCAGGCCAGGTCTCCATGAATGGTACTGATATCACTGGTACCCGTGCAGAAGACCGGAACATCGGGTTTGTCTACCAGGACTATTCCCTCTTTCCCCACTATTCGGTCGCGAAGAATGTTGCATTTGGGATGAAAATGCAGGGAAAATCGCCATCTGACCAGGATAAAAAAGTCCGGGAGTTGCTGCAGCAGTTCGGGATAGCCCACCTGGCAGGCCGGTCTCCCCAGGCATTGAGTGGCGGTGAAAAACAACGGGTGGCCCTTGCGAGGGCACTGGCAATAAATCCCTCTGTATTACTCCTGGATGAACCATTTGCGGCCCTTGACCCTGTTTCCCGCGAGGAGTGCATGCAGGGACTGATAGACCTCCATCGTGACAATGGTATTACGATCCTCCAGGTAAGCCATTCACGGGATGAAGTATACTCCCTGGCAGATGAAGTGGCACTCATCGATCACGGTTCTATCCTGCAGACCGGTAGACCCACAGACGTTTTCTCACATCCCAAAACCCGGAGGGCCGCGGTAATTGCCGGGACTGAAAATATTTTTGAGGGAGTTGTCCGCACAAAGGCCGGGTGCCTGAATAGTATCGATGTCCAGGGGGTCAGGATTGCCGGTGAGGGAATGTATCCACCGGGCAGCACGGTAGTGCTGTGTATCCGGGCCGGGGATATTGCAATCCATACAGGCGGCGAGACTCCGTCCTATCACGACAATATCATTGAAGGGATCGTTGCCTCACAAATCATTACAGACTATACCTGTACCCTCACTGTCGAGGGACCATTACCAATGAAAGTGACGATTCCAAGAAAAAGCCGGGAACAATCCGTGTTTCAGAATGGCCATGCGGTCCTGTTGTCATTCTCCCGGAATCACGTGCTTGTCCTGCCCGCTCCAACGATGACGGATCAGTAAGTTAATTTAATTAAATTTACTTTACGGCATTAAAAAGATAATATTCTTTTATTGCTATACCTGAGTACCTAGCAGGTATCGGGATTTTGTTTTCGAATCCCGTAGGTTTGGGTCCGGGTTATGAAGCATATCCATTGGTTTTTTATTTCTTTCACGTTTCTTTTCCTGCTGATAATTGGAATGGATCCCGTTTCCGGCGCATCTACCGGACTCCATATTGTAAAATATGCGGTTGATGAGTCAACGGTGCTCAACGAAACCAGGATCGATTACCGCTGGATGGAGCAGAACCTGCCCGTGAAAGGTGATGGGACAACCCACTATTATCTCCAGGGACCGGTATTTGTGGATAACCCGGAAGATCGCTGGAATCCTGAAGAGGACATGAATGTAAAAGAAAAGGACATGGGTGCGATTAAGGGCACCGATGTAAGAGATCTCTGTAACCTGGTCGGAGGAATGTATCCCGGTGATGAACTGGTTGTGAAGGCAACGGACGGATTTTCCCGTTCGTTCGCCTACGAAAATATCTACGAACCCTCTTCCCGGCAGGGGCCGGTAATCATTGCCTGGTACAGGGCAGATAAGGGATATGTTCCTTCTTACGATGATGGAATGCGACTCTTATTTCTGGCAGACACATCCGGAAATCCGTGGGGGATTCATGCGATGGGGGCCTGGGACTGGCATGAAAGTGCCGGGGAAAAATACTGGTATTACTATTACAACGGGAATGAAAAATATCCTACCACCACCGGTGTTTCTGTCCAGTCTGTGGGTGAGATTTTAATTTACAGCAAGCTTGAGCCATCCGGGACGATTCGTGTTATTTCTGAACCGACCGGGGCGGAAATATTACTGGATGAAGAAGACACCGGTCTCCGTACCCCTGCGGATATTACGGGTGTTTCCCTGGGGCCGCACTCGGTCAGTGTGCAAAGTCCCGGATATGAGACTCCCGAACCCCAGGTAGTTGACGTAGTCCTTAACCAGGTCTCTCCCGCCAGCTTTACGTTGGTGAAGACGTCCCGGACAACACCATCGGGAGGAGAAAGTGGAACGGATGGGTTAACGTCAATTGATAGTACCGGACAAGGTACAACAGGGTCCCTGCTCGACCTGTACATCCATGAAAACATCCGTGGCACGATATCGGTACTGCCGGTTCCAGGATTGAGTGGCCCTCTCAAAGGGGGCGAAGAACGAAAATTCTCCCTGCCGGTTTTGATATCGCCAAAAAATGTCACATGTATCCGGCTCTACCTTTTTTCTACCGGCGGTTATGACACGACCCGGGTAACTGGTGCCGATACATCTTTTCTTGTGCAACAGGGGACCACTTCGATCAACCCGGACCGTGTCTACCGGGACCAGGGAAGAAACGCGACGGCCGGCACCGTGACCACGAGCTGCTTTAACCTGCCGAATTCGAGCAGTCAGGTACCCAGCATCTTGAAAATTGTCCTGGACAATTCACCCGGCACTTCCTGTATACTTGAAGGGGCAGCCCTTGTTGTCGTATCACGGAACAATAACGGACCTGCTATCTCGTACTGGCTCCACGAAGGGGCTGATGTAATTTCGGTACCACCGGGCCAGGAAAGCAGCACTGCGGAAACGACCACAGAATTTAACATCGACCCTGCAGGCCCAGTGATTTCACACGCAGACCTGCAGTTTGTCAGTACCAGTATGGAACAGGACACCCGGTCCCGTTACCAGGCAGAAATAAATGGTGAAACATTTATCGGGGAATTCAAAGACGAAAGAAGCCCGGTACGATCAGCCCGTGTTGAAGTTCCCCCTCCCGGACCAGGTTCCCGTGTGCATACCGCACTTCAGGCCATGTTCAATGAGTCCTCGGCATTATACGGAGAGACCCGGATAGAGATTTTTACCGCCTATCAAGAGGAGGATAGACCTGGCCTTGACAAAATTCCACTAAATGGAACGATCTTCAATACACCAGATAATCCGGACATTTCTACGACAACAACGGGGATACCGGTGAGTACTCGCCCTTCACAGAATTTTCAGGGACCAGTCCAGGTAAAAACAACCCCGGCACCAGCACCGAATGATTTCACATCAGGTGGTTTTAATCTGCTCGACCGTGTATTCTCATTCCTGCTTTCACTACTTGGGGACTCTACACCCCTTGACCGGAATTCCGTGTACCCAGGACCCGCTGACTCTGCCAATGGAGATACGGTAACAGGAACGGCCCCGGGTCCGGATCAAATCAATAGGATTTCCCTGGAGAGCGAGTATGTTCCTCCCGGTGAAAATTCCACGTTGGTGACGTCGTTGACCATAACCGGGGATATCAACAGTACCTCATCAATCTCTGCAACAGGAGATCCATATACGGTAAATAGCCCCATTAAGACAGCACAACGCAAACCCGTAACCCATAGCGGGGGTATATACATCACCTCGTACCCGGCAGATGTTGAACTCAGGGTGGATACGAAAAAAATCGATGTCGTCCTCCCCGCAGTAATTTACGGGCTGAAAGAAGGCATTCATACGGTTGAAGTAAGGCAGCAATCAGAGAAAGACAGGACCATCATATCTCGGACCCTCAGGACATGGGTCTACGCAGACGCAGTGACAACTGCAAATTTTGACCTGGTTGCAGGCAATGTTCCCAAAAAAATCCGTATCAGCTCCCTGGATAATACGTCGTATTCATTCACGGTAAACGGGTATTATCCAATCCGAAAGAACCCGGCAGATATTGAATTCACCGGGCCTGATGACTTCTTCACGGTCATTCGCGATGGTGCATACGTTTCAATCAGGCCCAATTCAATGGTAGCGGGGGACAACAGCATCACGATTCCACCCACAAATCCACCGTTACACAATCTTCGGGTCGAATCTTATCCGCAGGGAGGGGAAATATTTGTGGATGGTACCTGGTCAGGATTTACTACCCCTGCGGTGATCCCAAACCTTTCCACAGGACTACACCGTGTAATTGTTTCCGTCCCCGGGTATATACCCGGTGGTGCTCTCGTGGATATCCCGATCAGTGATGGTCCGGTCGTACGTTCCCCGGTATCATTTATCCTGGATACCTATGCCAACGGCCTTGTTACGGTTGAAAGCATCCCCCCTGGTGCAGATATCCTGTTGAACGGCTATGTGACCGGGGAAATCACCCCCCATACATTTGGATATCTTCCCCTTGGAATACACCAGGTTACCGTGCGTCGAAATGGCGAAACCCGGACGATTGAAGTCAATATAATACCCGGTAACAGCCACCGCGAGGTCGTGAGGTTCCAGGAAAAAGGCATGGCTGACTGATGGGGTATACCGAATGAACAACCACCCGCCAGTACAACGATATTTGCCTGCCAAAATGCGGTGTGGTGAAAAAAATAAATTGTACGAAAGGAAAAACGCTACGTGTGGGCATGCGTACCGGTGGACGGTTGTACTAATTTCACTGGTTATTTTCACAACACTTTTTCCTGCTGTGGTGAATGCCGGTCCGATATTATCGAGTAGAGAAACGGTCTCCGTTGGGGATGAGTCCATCGTGTGGGGACCGTACCTTACCAATACTACCGGCAATTCTACAACCCTCAACTGGAAGACACAAGGACCATCCATCGGCCGGGTCAGTTACATTCTTTCGGGTTCCAATTCTCCTGGAATCTCCAGCAAAGGTGTATCCGAGAAAAACAAATCGCTCATCCACCATGTACCGCTGAACAACCTCGAACCCGGCAAACGTTATTCATATTGGATAGGGAATAACTCACAGAATTATTCTT
>JAPKXR010000001.1 GCA_026394715.1 Methanomicrobiales archaeon
GAATCCGTAAGGAGAGATCGAAATCGGCACAATAAAAGAAGAAATTGTCTTCATCAATGTATTCAACATCCTCCAGCGCGTTCTTAGAAAACAGCCCATGGTTAAGAAGTAAAATATTGTTGGGCGCGAGAGCGATAAAAAAGTGAGGATAGTCCGGCCATTCGCGGAAATAAAAACAGACACCACCGACCGGACGACCGTTCTCTGATTCTTTTTCGAAGGTCTGGTACCCGTTAATTATTGCTCCGGGAATAACGAGACAGTCGTCACTCAGCATACAAATATATTTTCCCTGGGCTGCCCTGAACCCCAGATTCATAAAATATCCCCAAGAACGGCGTTCTATCTCTTTACCCTGCCAGGTTCCGCGGTTGTGCTGGATGATAGTGATAATATCTTTCTGTTGTGAAAGCCATAGAAGGGTACCATCTGTCGAGCCACCATCGATAACAATGATCTCATGGGGAAATGAGACCTTTAAAAGTTCCTTCCTGATGCTCTCCACTGCAAGTTTGAGAAAGGGTTTACGGTTGTAGGTACCGAGAACAATGGAAAGACCAGTTGTGTTCATTTCCTGTTGAGAAGTCATTTTTTTCTGTAAAAACATATATATTCAAAACATATGAGGGTGTTGCATAACTCGAAAATAGTAATCCATTTGTACAGATTACATTTTACAGCACTTCGTGTACGCTACTTGAGGAGACTATCCCATTTTGTGATCCGGATTAAGGTATACCATTTCCCGATACACGTGAAGATACTCGTCTACCATCCTCTCCAACCCAAATCTTCGTGCCGCATCATCCGCTGCTTGTCGTCCCATCTGCTGCCGATACGTATCATCCGCCAACAGTTGCATGATCCGCTTCGCCATTAATTGTGCGTCACCGACTGGAACGAGGAATCCGGTTTTTCCCTCCACGACCTGTTCCGGGATTCCCCCTACAGCGCTTGCTACAACGGGAGTGCCACAGGCAAGGGCTTCAAGAATTGTATTGGGAAAGGTATCGGCACGGGCTGGGTGAATATATAGATCTGCAGCCTGGTAATATCGGGCGACTGTCTCATGTTTTTCCAGATAATGTACAAACCTAATCTCAACATCGCTAAAGTGTTTGGAGGGAGCACTTTCTCCAAGAGCAAGGCAGAGCACTTTCATTCCAGAAGCAGCGATCTCAATAAGGGCGGATCTCAAGGTTCTATCGTCTTTCCACAAACTTTTTCTTATGCTATTTGCTGCAAAAAAGAGGATCTTTGCATCAGTCGGCAGCCCGAGTTCTACCCTGGCATCTTTTTGATTTGCGGGATGGAAAATTTTCATATCCAATCCATAGGGGATGATCTTCGATGCAACAATCCCCGGTTTCAATATAGATTGGTTGACCTTATCCATGAGCCACTGACAGGGAGTGACAATACACAAGCGGCTGTTGCTGAAGATATTCTTTTTACGCTGCCATTTATACGCCGTCGTATCCCGGTGGATTGCCGGATATATCGAGAGATCAGGACACTGCCCGCATCCGGTCTTCCAGCGCTCACAATCGAATGAATGAGCGCAGTGCCCACTTAACATCCACGCATCATGGAGCGAGATCACCACCGGAACCTGTTCACTCAATTGAGGGAGCATTCGTAGATCAAAATATCCCCCATGTAGATTGTGACAATGAATAATATCCGGTCTGAATGAGGGTACAAGATGCGGTATTTGGGAGGTTCCGGGAAAATCAAAATTTTCAATACCCCGAAAACAATTTCGAGTTCTTTTTAGCATTTTTGATGGATGTCCAATCGAGTTGATAGTACGAGATAATACTCGAAGAACAAGATTTTTTTTCAAATTTTTGCTTGCCAATTTTTTGCTTATAGAAGTAAAAAACAGTGTCCATAATCCTTGATTTTGATCATTTGGGATTTGAATAATTCCAGGATCGGTACTTTGCTTATTACCGACTGCAAAATATGATCTGAACCCCCTTCTTTCAAGGGCCTTAAAAAGATTCATTGCAATTTGGGCAGCACCGCCGGGATTATCATGAGTATTTACTTGGAGAATCCCAAACGATTTCTTATTCATTAAACCACTCTTTTATTTTTGATGAAAAAAGTTCTCGGTTCCAATCCCGAAGCAGTACCCTGGGCAAGCGGTATGCATCTGTAGATTTGATGAGTGTTGAGCCATAATTTACGCAGGCTATTGGAAGACCTGCTGATTTAACTGCACTTACGGTCTCGGCATTAAAATCGCCGGGTCCTCCAAACGGATAGGAAAAACTATGTACCGGGTGATTGAGTATTTTTTCCAATGATTGTTTCCCTTTAAGAATCTCCTCTTTTTGTATTTCATAAGGTTGCATGGAAAGAGAGGGATGCGTCACCGTATGTGCCCCAATTTCTACTACATCTCCCTTATCGAGGCGCTTCAACTCTTCAAGAGTAAGGGGACGATGCGTTTTGCGCCCGGTCTTTGGTAATCCAGCCCAGCGTGCAAGAGTAGTAAGAATTGCATCCTGCTGGTTTGAGGGTAGTGGTTTGAGAAGACGGTGAAGATCCCGGTATAATCCATACTGTGGACCGGGATCCGAATTCATGAGGACATTCCATTTTTTTTCCTGCATCCCATGTTCAAATCCTGTTGTATTTCCCTTTTCATTGGAGAGATTCCAATGCCGGACTTCTCCGTTTATCGTAAGGTCAAGATGATCCAGAAGATGATCCGGTAACAACAGTAATCTTTCCAGATCATCCCACCAGAATTCCTGTTCGCTTCCGACATATCCGGAAGTGACA
>JAPKXR010000020.1 GCA_026394715.1 Methanomicrobiales archaeon
TATGAAATATTTGGGAGAATTCAGTGAAGTGATCTTTAAAGTGTGCGAACGCCAAGATGATAGCCAGCTTTTTCTTACCCCTCCTGCCCTGAATAATGGATCGGTAGCATGTCACGATTGGCCGAAGGGGGAGGAATGAACTTTCGTAGTCATCGAACGGCGCGGTTACACAGGGAACAGGCCCCGGTTCAACCAGTGCAGAACAATTACTCATTTTTCTCCGAGCACGGGATACAGAGCGTTTTCCCTCCATCGGTTACGACCCGGTGTTCTGATACCATCTCGCCACAGCTGTCACAGGGGACAGAGTTGTAAATCCTTGCAAGGACCGGGACCTTCACATCCACACGCCGGACGGAAAATATATCCTGGTACGGAACCGTGAGAATTGCACGGCAAATGGCATCACGGTGCTTTTCAAATTGTTTCTTTTCTTCCTCTGTTGCGTTCCCTGACATTACCATTGTCCTGAGATCACCAAATACCGGATCGAGAGAGGCCGTGGAGAAAGAGGCCCTTGTTGCCACCCGGACCGCACTCCCGTTCTGGCGGTTGATCAGGGTATAGACATGTTTCCCGAAATCCAGGAAGATGAGATTCCCCTTTCCCGCAGTGCAGCCGGTAACGACCTGGAGGGCATCGATCCCGCAGGCATCGTTCTCTACGATTGCAACCAGTTCCTCGTCATGCGAGGGGACGCTCCTGACCTCTTCGAGGGCGATTAATGCAGCCCGGTACCCGAGCGCAAGGCCGGGACAGGTATGACCGTGGAACTGTACTGCATCCGAAAATGACGGTATGGTAGCTGGGGAATGGACCATACACATATATTTGTTTCAAAGGACTTGAAAGGTGAGACAGGGTGGTGAAACCTGGTGGTCCGGGGATTGGAATAAGTACCAATCATTGGTGACGGGGAACATCAAGAAGCCCCTTATTTTTTTCGCATCCGTTGTACCTAAAAACAGTATATTGAACTGATGCGTGTTTTGTAGCAGTATAATAAACCACAAATGGCCTCCCTGTCTTATTGGGACCCGGTACCGGGGGGTCATTATTTATTTACCGGCTCAGCATCTAACATTATACATCATGAAATGCTGGCGAGATCTTAGTCAAACCTGCGTGGAAGAGGACTGCCCCATGTGGATAGACGATACGACGACCCCGGGACTGCCGATAGGGATGCTGTTCGACAGCGATCACGGGATGTGTGTCCTGGCTGCAAATGCGAAGTTAGAGGTCCTTAGAAACGTCATGCAGATGGCAGAATGTATGGATGAAAACCTCATGTTCGAAGATGAATTACCGGATGAAGAATGCGTGCCAATAGCTAAAAAACAGAAACCAACCCCGCAGGCGGGGAAGAAACGAAAACCAAAAGTGTGAGCCCAGGGGGGCGTTATTCCAACTTTTTTTAACTACACCCCTGAATTGGCCACGTATGACTGACCATCACGATATCAGCTCTGACGGGTTCCGGGAACCCCACCACGGGTAGTAGAGCATTGAGTCCCGGGATTCCCTTACACCACCGCCAGGTGCACAGGGAAAGCAGGTATGCCTACCCGAAAACTTGTGGGGGGGGACCTACCAGTGAAGGGCCTTTGCAGGAATTGACCGACAGCATCACCCAAGAGGTACGCAAGGGAAAATGAGGGGTGTTTACCGGTCACTAATGCCAGGGATTCATCACCAGGAATTGTTGGACAGGGATAATTGCATGGAGGTCGAGCAATTTGTCGGGTAATTTGTGATGATCAGTTCTGATATCTCCCCTCTCCGCTCACCGTTACTATTAATTGCCCTTTTTGCAGGGACCCGGTCAACCAGGTAATCCGCATAAAGGGCATCGAAAAATATGTCGTCCGGGTCTTCGTTTTTTGGGTCTGAGTTGGAGAGCATCGCTTTTGCGCCCCGATGGTCGATAGTTTTGAAAAACTCTGCCAGCCGGACCTGGTCACTGTCGGAAAACCCGCCTTTTGAGTACCCGGTAAATTTGGATGTCCGGTTAAGCGGACGGTATGGGGGATCGAGATAGACAAATGTGTTGCTGTCGATAAATTTCTCGCAGGTGGTAAAATCTCCCATGGAAATTTCAGTGTTCTGCAACGATGCGGATGCTTCAATAAGCGTTCGTTCGTCAAGTATCCGGGGATTTTTATAGCTGCCGAACGGGACGTTGAACCAGCCCCGCAAATTCACCCGGAAAAGTCCGTTGAAACAGGTACGGTTGAGGAAGATCAACTCGGCGGTACGTTGTATCCAGGAGGACTGGAAGTTCAGGAAGTCAGTTTTTTCCTTGTTGTTGTTGTAATCCTCACGGGTCTTATAGAACAATTCTGACCGTCCTTCCTGGGGGGTCTCAAGGAACCTGGTTTCCATTGGCCCAAGCGTATCAATCAATGCATCGACGTTTGTTTTCACAACCCGGTACGCAAGGGCCAGCTCTTCGTTACTGTCGCAGATATGGGCGGTCTCAAACCCATATCGGTTATTTATTGCGAAAAACACGGCACCGCCCCCGATAAACGGCTCGACATAGTTCGATAACCGGTGACCAGTTAATTCAGGGGGAAACCTGCGTTCAAATGCATCTATTAGCTGGGCTTTCCCACCGGCCCATTTCAAAAATGGTTTTACCGCCAGATTTTCGGTCTGTTGAATGTTCATACCTACCCGTAAATGTGAGTTACGTACATACATGCAGGCTTGGAAAGGTTATAGTTTTCAATTTTTTCCTTATGAGCAAAAAAAGAGGCCCAGGTGATACCACAGGAAAGGGAGTATTCCAAAAATTCCACGTTCAGGTCCTATCCGGCACATACCAATAGCGGGTTCATTGTTGTGCCGTGGCGTTGATCTTTTGGATTACAAATCATTCTCATGAGGCAACAATTGTTCTGCCATGTTCCCAAAAGTTTGTTTCTATGAGGAGAACATATAAACAGGTATATAATTTCATGAGTTTTTAATCCTGTAAGAGAGATTGCGATGAATGACCCACCTTCAGACGGAAATGAAAATGTTATTGATATATTCATTGTCAGTACTGCAAAAACTGCGGCACTTCTGCTTAAGGAACACCTGGAACAGAGGGATTACCGGGTTACCGTTTTTGCCGACGGCGCGCAACTCATAGAAACTCTTCACGCAGAAAAACCAAACCTCCTGATCTGCGACAGTACGACCGGAGAACAGATGGGATTTGAAGTCTGCAGCCAGATCAAGGCGGATGACGAACTCTTTGTGATACCGGTCCTGATTCTTACCGCAGCATCCACCATGGAGGACCTGTTAATGGTCCTTGAATGTAATGCAGACAATTTCATCGCGCCACCCTATAATCTTCCGGACCATCTTTTGCTCATTGAAGGCATGCTCACAACTCCTGTTGAGCGGCTGACACCAGACCAGATCAAAAAGCAATTCCGGGTCAGTCACAGTGACCAGACCTACGTTGTCGCTGCCACTCGCAGAAAACTCCTTGAATATCTGCTCTCGTCCTTTGAGATCGCAGTCAGCAAATCAAAAGAGTTATCGCACATATCATCAGAACTCCAGAAGCTTTCTGAATTTGCAAAAGAACTGGAACGGAGTGTGACCGCGCAGGCCCAGGCCATCGAAACAGTAACCGCAACGGTCCAACAGAAAGAACAACAAATTGTCGCATTGGCAGAGGAGTGTGAGAGACAGGAGAAGACAGTTGTACAAAAAACTGATGAGATCAGGAATCTTGTACGTGAACGCGAGGAAGTCCAGCTGGCACATCATTCTCAAACCGATGAACTCACCAGCCAGGTCTCCACGCTCGCGGCAGAATCGGATACCCAGAAAACAAGTCTTGATACCGTGCAACATGCGCTGATCGAGGAAACAACCCGCAGTGCATCCCTTGAAAAGACGCTCCACGCACTTCGCCTCGAACACGAACAGCAAAAAACTGCATATGCTGCAGTGAAAGACCGGGCATTGTCAGCAGAACAGAAAATTACTGGTCTTGATGAAACGACAACACAAAAGGCGGCAGAGTTGGAGCGGTTGAAGGAGGAAATGGCTGCAGAGACCCGCCGCCGGGTTTTGGCAGAAACCCAGGCCGTCTCACTCAAGCGGGAATTTGAACAGTCTGAACGATCATATCATTCTGAAATCGATACACTCAACAGGAAGGTCGGCAAACTCCAGGAAATGCTCGTTGCCTCGGCTGCAGCGTTGGAAAACGAAACCCGCATCACCGCATCACAAAAAGAACATCTGGTAGGATTCCGTGCTGAAAAAAGCAAAACCGATGAACAGTTAGCTTCCGTATTAACTCAACTCGCAGCAGCACACGAGGCTGTCGCAGCAGGGGAACTAAACAGAAAATCACGGGCAGATAATCTTGAAACGGTCCGCACTGAAAAGGAAAGATCAGAACAAACGACAAAAACCCTGTCCACTGCATTGGACCAGGCACATTCTGATATTGAAGCTGAGAAACACCTGCGCCGTACCGCTGAAGATACCTTATCCAGGACAACCCGGGAACATGACCAGGCATTCAGATCTCTCCGTCAGGAGTACGAGGGTGTACAGGCAGATCTTGATTCACACAACGTGACTCTTGCGCAACGGGAGCACGACCTTGCTGCAACAACAGCGGTCCTCGCCACGCTTGAAAAAGATCTTGATGCTGCAAAAACCAGAAATCTCGCACTTCTGGAGGCATTGGACCTGGCAGCACAGCACCGGGTACAATCCGGACAACCGTCGCACTCTTCTCCCGATGAACCGGGACCAGGTGAAAGCAAGCCTGAAACTGAACGGGGAATATACCATACCGTTGAAGAAAAAACAATTGCTGATACGGTGCAACAAGAAGATCCTGGACAGGACCACCGTATCACTCATGAACAGATGGACCCTGCGGCGGCGGTTTATGAACCACACCGGACGCAACAACCCCTCTCCCAGTCAGAACGGGTAACTACACCAAACAAGAACGTTCAACTGGTGATTTCAAAAGAACCGGGCCTCCCCGTGCCGGTGGAACATATAAATCAATCGATTACCACGGAATTATCTCCCGGATTGCAACAATCCCCCATCCACAGGGAAGACCCATCACCAGGTGAACCGTCAGGGGATATACCCCGTATCTTCTCCGGTGTGATCCCCCGGGTATCAGAAATTTCCGTTGCCGACAACATATTTTGGGAACGAGACCCTGCGGTAAAAAAAGTTGCCCCATCACCAGGACCTGTCAGAGCGGATGGACCTGCAGAAGAAAAAACCGTTTCGAAATATTCACCGGCAGAATCCACTGCGGTTGATGGTGAAAACGATCTGTCAACTCCTGATGATGACGCAAAAGTTGAAAATGAGACGGTGGTAGAGCAGGAAGGTCAGGGTGATGATGTAGCAGGCGAGGGAGACTCCGATGAAACACCTGGAGAGCCCGGTGGGCAGGCCCCTCCCGGCGCTACCTCGTTTGACCGCACCCAGTGGCTTGATCTCCTCAAGTGGGCACGTCATTCAGGGGCCCTGTCCCAGGACCAGAGACTTAAGATTATCAGGATGGGCAGGCTGGTCCAGAAAGGCAGGAAACTGACAAACAAACAGC
>JAPKXR010000150.1 GCA_026394715.1 Methanomicrobiales archaeon
GCCTCGTTAATGCGCAACGGAGAGATCGGCAGTGTTATTGTTGGTGCTGACCGGATCACCCGTGATGCGGTATTCAATAAAATCGGGACCTATATGCATGCCGTGTGTGCAAAATACCATGCGATCCCATTCTATGTCGCAGCACCGGTATCCACGTTTGATTTCAACGAGGTGGAGGCAGGTATTGTCGTCGAAGAACGGGGACGGGAAGAAATTGCATCGTTTTTTGGCCGGACCACAATTCCGGACGGAGTGCCGGTGAAAAACCCCGGGTTTGACGCGACACCGCTGGCACTGGTCAGTGCGATCATCACGGAAAGGGGTATCCTTTCCGCACCATACGATATCCAGAAGGTTATGGGAACAGCAGATGACACAGCCCCGAGGTGATCAGATTTCAAACTTTTATCCCTGAAACTATCGACTATTCGCTCCTTTCCAGCGTGATTTTTATTATCGGAGAGATTACGGTTATCATCCTCATTGGGCTGTTTTGTCTCGCGTTTTTTCTTGTTGCTCTCACGTTTTATTCCATCAGGAAAGGCAAACTGATTTTCCCGGGGTTTTTAAAGGCAGGAATGGTACTGGTCGAAGGGTTCTCCAAGGCACTGTTCAGCCTTTTTGGCCTGGAAGACAAGGAGATGATGACATTTTTTATCCGTGTCCATAACACAATGAGCCGGAAATCTTTTGAGATGATCCCTGTCAGGGACCGGGCAATATTTTTCCCACAGTGCCTGAGATCTGCAAAATGCCCAGCAAATCTCACACCTGAGGGACTAAAATGTATCAACTGCGGGCAATGTACCGTTAACGATGCGATCCGGATGCTCGAACTGCTCGGCTACCGGTTCTTTATTGTCCCTGGGTCCTCTTTTATCAAGCGCATGGTGAAGAAGTATCGCCCGAGGGCGATCATCGGCGTTGGATGTCTCTCGGAAGTGAAAGAAGGCCTGGATATGTCAGATAAACTGGGGCTTGTTGCGCTCGGGGTGGTAACTGAACGGGAAGGTTGCGTTGAGACTTCAGTGAACTGGGAGGATGTCTTTGGGGTGGCACTTATTGGTATCGACCCTGCACTAGTTCCTGATGAAGTAAAGGCATCCCCATGGTTCCATACCCTCGAGCAGTTCTGAATTTAGTATGAAAACGTCACAGTTTTAATTTGGTTTGCCTGATGCGAACTCATAGAGTTTTATTCTTCAATTGTCCTGATTTTCAATACGTTGGTACGTGGCCTTTGGGCCTCGTGCAGGTTTTTTTAGTCCATGACCCGGTTCCCGGTTTTTTAATGTCCCGGGGAAAAAAGTGCTGCAACGGTAAACACGACCAGCGAGGCGAACATACCATATTTCAGGTAACTCGTTGCACGACTTTTTTTGATGCATTCCGGAGTCCTGCAACCTGATGCGCACCAGGCACTATACAAAATGATAACATCCACAGGAATGATACCTGCCAGGTACCAGGCACCCCACCGGAAATAGGGGTAAAAACTCACCGATACTGCGACAATGGTAATAATTATGGAAATTATGGTAGTAAGGCGTACACCATACAGGACAGGAAAAGTTTTCGCTCCCGCGGCGATATCACCCGGAACATCTTCCGCATCCTTCAGGAGCTCCCGTGCCAGCATCGCAAAGATCGTCATCAACGCGATAACCATCGTATCAACAATGCCGGATAACCCGGCGAAAGCCCCGCCGAAAAGAAAAATACTCCCGGCGAGGTACGCAACCGAAAGGTTACCGAAAACAGGGGTGCTTTTTAGTGTTTTCGCATATGCGAATAGTAGGAGCGAATTAAAGATAGCGAAAAAAGCACAGTAGACATTCGTAAAAAGACTGAGCAGGATGCCACCGGTAAACAGGATACCGGCAAAAAACAGGGCACCGGTTGTCGTAACAGTCCCTGAAGGAAGAGGCCGGTCAGGTCGGTTGACCCGGTCGATGGCCAGGTCAAAATAATCGTTAATCGTGTTTCCGGCCCCGGTGATCAGGGTTACAATAACAATAAGAAGGATTACGGACGGGATTAATGTCCCGGTCGCAATCAGGTAAGCAAGCGCAGCGGCAAGTCCCGCGACGATAGAATTGACAGGTCTGATAATCCGCCAGTATCCAACTATTGTCATGATGAAGGATCTTCTCCGGTCTGCCGTATCAGGGTGATAACGTAATTATCAGGGAAAAACGGGCGTGGGGGGATTTGAACCCCCGGCATTCAGCTTAGGAGGCTGACGCTATGTCCGGGCTAAGCCACACGCCCTCGCCTATATGCATTGACAAGGGATAGGTATAAGGTTAACGAAACTCAAGATATTGAGCAATATGGAATTAATAGAGGCCGTAGAAGGGAATACACGCTTTTTTATCCCCGGGCAGGACGAAGATTCGGCTTTTCCCCCCGGCACGGCACCTGTTTTTTATAACCGGCGTATGGAACTTAACCGCGATGCCACAGTACTCCTGCTCCAGGTCCTTCACCCGTCTGACTATATCGATACCATGGGTGCTACCGGGGCCAGGGGGCTTCGAATCGCACAGGAATGCGGAATTACCGTTACTATCAACGACCGTGATCCCCGGGCGGTAGATTTAATCCAGAAAAATATTGCGCTTTTGAATCTCGAAAATGTCACGGTAACAAAAAGCGATGTGAATGTCCTGCTGTCAGGTCACAGGTTCGATGCCGTCGATCTTGACCCCTTTGGTACACCGGCACCATTTATTGATTCCGCGATACGGAGTGCACGCCATTTTCTCATGGTTACAGCGACTGATACTGCACCACTCTGTGGTGCTCATAAAAAGGCAGGGATGCGACGGTACTTCGCGCAGCCATTAAATAATGAGTACCATCGCGAGACAGGTCTGCGGACACTCCTTGGATTCGTCGTGCGCGAGGCTTTGAAATATGATATCGGGCTGGTCCCGCAGTTCTGCTTCGCCCATGAGCATTTTGTTCGCCTGCACCTGCATGTCAGAAGAGGTGCACCTGCAGCTGAGCGGACACTTTCATCTATCGGTTACATCCTGCAGTGCCCGAAATGCCCATCCCGATCTGAACAGCATGGGATGCTGCCACAACCTGCAGTGTGCGAATATTGTGGTGCCCCGTTCATCCCCATAGGTCCACTATGGCTGGGAACGATCCAGTCAGATACGCTTCTCGATGCGATGGTTGAAAAAATCCCACAGCTCCCACTCGGGAGTTCACGAGAACTGGTAACCCTGCTCACGCTCTGCCGGAATGAACTACCAACCGCAGGTTTTTACGACTATCATCAGCTTGCCAGGCGGGAACGACGCTCGCCACCACCGATGGAGGAACTGCTTGGTAGGATTCATGCGATGGGATTTCCTGCTACACGTTGCCATTACCTTGGTACCGGATTGAAAACAACCACCCCTCTTCCCCTGCTGCTTGAAGCAGTTAAAGGAGATTGATGATTATCTACGACCCGGATACGATTCCGGCAGAGACAATTTAAAAAAAGGTTTAAAAATTACTGCGAATTTACGAGACCATTCAAACGAATTAGTGCTCGATAATTATCGAGAGGATATCCCCGTCATGTAGTTTATAGGGGAGACCGATACGTTGCCCGGGATGCTTTACATGGTCTCCCCAGACACGGGCGTACCGAAAGCGGTCAACAAAGTCCCGGTGTAATTTCCTGCATACGTCTTCAACGTTGCTGCCTGACCTGATTATCAGGGGTTCTTCGAGATCAGCTTCTTCGCCCTGTGGGCGGAGGAAGAGCCGCATGAATCCGAGTTTCTGATAGATCTCTTCTTTTAATTCTTCCATGTGGTAACCGGTATGGGCGGAAATCATGACCGGGGCCATAGAGAAGCGTTTAGCAAGAGTTTCTTTAATTTCATCTCCCTGCTCCAGATCGATTAAGTCTACTTTGTTGACGGCAATAAATTCGGGAATATACACACGACTCCCCATTACCGCATCAATTAAGTCTTCCTGCGTGGCTCCACCCCGGATGAGAATATCCGCATTCATAATTTTACTCTCACTTAAGATAGCCCGGATCTCCTCTATATTAAGTTCAAGGGTACCGACCCGGTGGACACGCACACCCCCGTGCGAAGTCTTCTTAATTGTTATATCAGGCTTGGGCGTGTTTACCCTGATCCCTGCATCATACAATTCTTTCATCAGTACGTCTACATGGCCCTGGTTAAAAACATCGACAAGAACCACGATCATATCGGCGCTTCGTACGACCCCTATTACTTCCTTACCTCTGCCTTTTCCCATCGCCGCACCGGCAATAAGGCCCGGGATATCAAGGATCTGAATTTTTGCACCCTTGTATTCCATCGCACCCGGGACAACGGTAAGCGTCGTAAATTCATAGGCGGCGACTGCGCTCTCCGCACCGGTAAGCTGGTTAAGCAGGGTGCTCTTACCGGTTGAAGGGAATCCGACAAGAACAACGGTTGCATCCCCGGACTTTTTAACCGAGAAACCTTCTCCCCCGCCCCCGGACTTCATCGCCCGGTTAACGGCATCGTCCCGCAGTCTCGCAATCTTGGCCTTTATACGGCCGATATGTTTAGAGGTGGCCTTATTATAAGGCGTCTTCTGGAGCTCATCCTCCAGCTCCTTGATCTGATCCTCGAGGCCACTCATTCTTTCTATTATTGGCCGGATCATTCACATATAGTTGTGGGTATAGGAATTGGAAGGCCCGGGTTTTTGTTAAGGGGAAAATTTATCGAATAAAAATGGGTACGCCCGCGAGAAACGGCGATTAACAGGCATATTTAAGTAACAACACCCACCATATATCTGGGCAGTTATTCCTGCATTGCTGCTATAGTGTAGTCCGGCCAATCATGTCGGCCTTTCACGCCGACGACTGGGGTTCGAATCCCCATAGCAGCATACTGTTTTCAAACTTCACTTGTTATCGACCTTAAATAATTGACCGGTTTTATCCACATTTGAACACCCCCACTCATTGAACTTTCGCATGAATGAGAACAGGTCAGGTTTTTCCTTTGGCTGGTGGTG
>JAPKXR010000350.1 GCA_026394715.1 Methanomicrobiales archaeon
CCGCAGTTGTCACATACCAGGGCGACACGGACTCTTTGGTGAGTCACGGGACCACCCCCATGCGACCAGTCCCACAACACACCGGGCATGGCTCGGGGAGTTTCCGTTTCCGGAAGGACCGGCCGGTCCCCCGGCAGGTTACGCAATCGATCTCCCGGTGGTACCGGTCGGTCATTGGGCAGCACCGTCTTTCACGGAGCCAGGGGCCCGGGCCTCACGGTCGTAACATTGCTGGCAAAGATGGAGCTGTGCTTCCTTGTCGATAAATACCGCCTTCCCGATATTGCAGACCGAGCAGCGGCCGATATCTTTTGAGGTCCTCACCATCCGGGCAAGCATAATCGTCCCGGGAAGAGGTGGGGCTTTGGTCTGCTCCTTTCTCCTGGCAGCCTCAAAACATTTTTTGCAGATCCTTACCGCTGTCTTGTCCTTGCGGGCTTTCCGTGCAGGTGTAACTTTCTCGATATACTCAGCTCCCTTCCGGCCACAGGCTGCACACTTGGTACGTTGTTCTGAGTAGTCGAGCGGTTTGAAATCCTGGCTGATAACTTTCAGCAGACCCCCTTGTTTTTCAGCACTTTCAGCAGGTTCTGATTTGCTGCTGAAAGAGTTGGCGGCATTTTCCTTCGTCTGAATCAAAATCGGAGGGCAATTGATAGGGTTGTCTTCGACTCTTTCAGCATTTCCAGGATCACAGTAACGGGAAGAGCTGAAATTTTCGCCCGGTACCGGATGCTCTGTGATTTCCAATTTGCTGAAAGTAGTACTATTATTAAAATTTTTATTTATAATACAAGGGTTGTTTTGATTTTCAATACCCTTATCCGCATTTGCGACTCTTTCAGCAGTTGCTGAAAACGTGCTGAAAGTTGCTGAAAGTGCTGTAAGTGATGGAGTGTCATTGTTGTCCCCATCCTGGTCATCATTTCTCAGCCATACGGCCCCGCCTGCCGACCAGAGCCGATATACATCGAAATTGAACTGGTACGCATGGGACCTCCGCCGCACACTCCGGCCGGTATCATCTTCGCTCACAACGGTCCGGTCGGTGAAACTGATCGCCGGACACTTATCGAGAAGTCCTGAGTAGGACTGGCCCCTGCAATTGTAACCATGAAGGGCCCGGTGGATTGACTGGTAGGACAGGTTCGTTAGCTCCTGGAGTTGCTGGATGGTAAACTCAACATCACCCCGCTTCGAGATGACAAGGGGCATTTCTGCCTCCCGTCTGGTCAGCTTGGATTCCTGCCCGCCCACTGACCCGTTCAGTTGCCCGAACAGGATAGCAGCCGCGTAGAAATCCTCGAGCGTGGCCACAATATACGACCCGCCGGATTCAAGCGTCCGCCGTTCCCGCTGCATGAAGAAGAGCAGGGCATGGGCCTTGATGAGCGAGTAGAACATCTCCGGGTTCCTGCGGTTCGCCTTCGACTGGACCTCGACGCGGGTCGAATATGGGATCACCACATGCAACCGCTCCCGCCCGATAATCTCCCACATAGCCCGGCAGGTGAGGACCTCGGGCCGGGTGAGGTTGAGGTTTTCAGGGACTTCCCCTTCCCGCTTTGCCATCTCTACCAGGACCGCTGCGTCCTGCTCGGGACTGTCATCAATCCAGCAGGTGAGCATCCGGTTGAATACCTGGTCATCGCCTGACCCCTCGACTTTCGCTATCCACCAGATGCAACGCTCGGGAATACTGCACACCATCGACTTTCGTTCCTGGCTGACTGTCCGGTAGTTAATCGGTTTCTTGAACGACGACGTGGCCCCTTTCAGGATCTCCTGCATGTCCTCGGACAGCAGTTTATCATCGAATACGATCGCGGTCCCGGGCTTCAGGTCATCCATGTAAAACAGTGCCTTGTTCGACATCGCCCCTTCCAGGCGGAACCGTTCCGGGACCTGGAGGAGGATCTTGTTGAACGTGTCGCTTTTCCCTTTCCCGCTCTCCCCGCTGACTGATACATGGAGGCCGTTGTTGTTGTCCACATACCGGGAAGCAAGGCTGACAATCAGGCATTCGGCGGGGACTTCATCACCCACATGGTCAAGGGCGAAGGTGGCAAGCATGGCCTTCAACGGGTCTCCGTGCTGTAGCACCGCCATGGCCTCATCGTACTGCGGGATATCCGTGATGACGGTTGCCGCGGTTGGAACCGGGGGAGGTCCGCCAGGTGGCCGTTTTTTACTAACAGTTTTTCGCTCAGCCGTCGGTTCGTAGCGGTCCCGTAAATCTTTCCAGCGCTGATCGCCGCCTCCACACGAAGCGTGT
>JAPKXR010000399.1 GCA_026394715.1 Methanomicrobiales archaeon
CCTGGCAGATGGTGCGGTCGGGACCAAGGTTAACCGGAGGCTTGTCTACAACCACTATATGTTTACAGATGTTCTGCTGATCGGGATTGCCTTCATTAACCGTTAATCGTACATTATATGTGCCTGCGGTATCATATCTGAAAGGAGGCGGAGTGAACAGGGTGGATGAAGGAATGGAAGAATTCGTGCATGTGACAAAACTCAGGCGTGTGATCGTTGTTGAGGTTTGGTTGCAAAGAAAGGTATACACGGTATCTCGCACCCGGGTGATCTCCGAGAATTGCTGAGGTTTGTTGAGGGTTCCAATATTACCCATACTGACAGTTGATGCGGGTCCGGTTATCCCTTGGGGCATCAGCAGCCTGAACAGGATATTTCCGGCGTTGACAAAACGGGACATGAACCCGTTAGTCTGCTCGCAATCCCTGATCAGCATGATCCCCAGGGCGTCGGAGCCGCAGACTTTTCCAAGGTTGGTCCAAACAGGAGTGTTGAGCAGGGAAGATCCGAAATTTCCCCTTGCAAGGCTGCTGTTTGCAGAGTTAACGACGAAACAGTAATAATCAGTTCCTTCCTGCACCAGACTCAGGGGTCCGGGGTGGCTGAAAGAAAATCCCTGTGTAATATCTGTAATGACCGGTGTACTGGAAAGACTGCCGCCGAAATCCAATCGAAATACTTTATTTCCGACCGAACTGCTTGAAATCCCGATCCAGCGCTGGTTGTTCTCGTGCATGATGATCAATCCGTGAAGGCTGGATGCCAGGGGTGAGGTGCCAAAAAACATAAATGCGGGGTCGTTCGATAGCGAATTCCCGAAATCCATCCTTAACAGCACATCGTCGGCTACCATAAATCCATACCAGTTCCCGTTATCGTTTTTGACCTGGATTCCCTGTGCGCTGTCAGTTTTAACGGAGGAGCTCAGAGGGATCATTTTTCCGGAAACCGGGTCGTTTCTGAAACTGTTCCCGTGGAAGAACTGAGTGACTGCATGATTAAAATGGTTTGAGACGAAGCTGTAACAGTTCTGCCCGTCCTGGGCAACGGTGATATAAGCGGGCCCGCCAAGATATCCCGAGGTATTCAGGACTACCGACCCTATAGGATCAACGGAAGTATTGCCTGAACAGAAACTCCAGTAAAAAGTAGATCCTCCGGTAGTCAGGTTGGTAATATAGATATCCTTATTAACACATATGGTGTCGGGTATTTTAAAATCAGCTATCACCTGGGAGTGAGCTGCTGCGCAGGAAAAGAGGAGGATTATTATCCAAAAGTTAAGTCTCATGTTTCATCACGATTATCACGTTCATCACGCCATCACGATCTACCATTCCCCCATTGAAGACAAGGGTCGCTGGGGAAGGTTTGCTACATCAAAGTGCAGGAACGCGAAGAGTGACTGGAATCCCAGGATGATCGGGAGCCCGGCAAGGATCACGGTACCGGCGGTTGCAGGGTGGGAAGTGATAATACTTTCAGACCATTTATAGGTTCCGAAGATCACGCCGAACACAATAAATACAAACGCCAGGATCAGTTCCAGGGAACCTATGTTAAAATCGCGGAGGTAATAGTTATAAAAGATCCGTTTGAACATACGGCTCAGATATTTGAAAGGGAACTGGAACGCGACCCTGTGAACCTTCAGGTTGCTTTTCTCATCCCCGTAAACAGCGCGCATCGGCATTTCTGAGACCATCGCTCTGATGGTGTTGAGGCGGAATAACATATCGCTCTCAAACAAGAACCTCGTGTCGATGCGGTCGAGGGGCAGGCTTTCAAGGGCTAGACGGTGGATTGCGGTGAAGCCGTTGCTGGGATCCATGATGTTCCAGTAGCCGCTGGCGGCTTTGTTCATAAACGATACTCCTGAATTCCCAAGTTTACGCAGGAAAGGCATCTGGCGGAGGAAATCGAGATC
>JAPKXR010000292.1 GCA_026394715.1 Methanomicrobiales archaeon
TCTTTCAACTTCTCGTAGTCCTTGGTCCGGGTCTTGATGAACTCCTTGTCTTCCCAGCCGTTCCTGATAATTTCCTGCATCATACCATTCAGGATTGCAACGTCCGTCCCCGATACAAAGGCCATGTAAAGATCGGCCTGCTTTGCGGTAGGTGTAAACCTGGGGTCGGCAACAATGAGCTTTGCCCCGTTTGCCCTCGCCTGTACTATCCTTCGTCCGATGAGCGGGTGCTGCTCAAAGGTGTTGCTACCAAGAACGAACACACACTTGGACTGCGCAATGTCACCGATGGAGTTGGTCATTGCACCGGAGCCGAACGATGCGGCAAGACCGGCGACCGTTGAAGCATGGCAGAGCCTTGCACAGTGGTCGATGTGCCGGGTCTTCAGGACACCGCGGGCGAACTTCATCATCGCGTAGTTCTCTTCGTTAGAGACACGGGCAGATGCGAGGCATGCCATCTCGTCCGGCTTGTAGGACTTGAATTTCTTTGCGATCAGGTCATAGGCCTCATCCCAGGTGGCGGGTTCAAATTTGCCATTTTTCTTGATGAGGGGGGTTGTTAGTCGGTCCGGGCTGTGAATAAACTCGTGGGCGTAGTTGCCTTTCGGGCAGAGCTTACCTTCGTTGACGGGTGATCGGTTATAGGGCGCTACACCGACTACCTTTTTGTCTTTCACCACGAGGTTGAATGAGCATCCCGTCCCGCAATAGGGACAGGTTGTCTGAACATACGAAACGTCCATTTTTTAAAAACCTCTAAGTACAAAATTCGTGGTTAACGATATTTAATGATAATCATTTACACCCGATAATTTGATTAATAGTGGTGGGTATATACACCAATGAGTTCATGATAGTTATACCAGGGATATGGAATTCTGCAAATGTCCAGCAGATCTGTGATCTGGAGCCATATCCAGGGATTTACGATGTGTGCGCCATATGAAGCAGAAAATACTCATCCACCCGATGCTCCCGACCATAATCCAGGCCGGTATTGCAAACCTTGACGGGCAATTCTATACCTCGCTTGATGCATGTCCTTCCTGTGGGGGTGACCTTGCGGGTTACGACACGAAAAAACGTTTCTTCGCCTCCCTGCATGAATCTGGCGGACACCGGGACATCTTTATTTTTGTCAACAGGTTCCGGTGCAGGACCTGTGGCCTCGTGAGCCCGGCGAACGCACCGTTTTACCCCGACACACGAATCGGCTCCCCTGTTGTAGACCTCTGCCTGACCCTGTCGCAGGAGATGAGTTGTTCACGTGCTGCAACCGTAATTAATGCGCTTGGCATTGTCATTGACAGGGGAACGGTCAGGAACTACACATCCCGTGGATTTTCCCCACCCCCTGCAACGGAGTTCTTCGGGTTCCTGCTCCCGGTCTCACTTATCTCCCAAACGATGTTCACTCCCGGGTCCTTCCAGTCATGATCCGTCATAGTTACAGAATAGTCCAAACAGAAACCGTCACATATAATTATTAAATTGACTAATTTGAGTGAGTGAGATCGCATAACGCCTATAAGGGACACTTGGATGGATGCTCGGACTTATCGCAGGATGAAAGAGATATCATTATAGGATTTGTTGAGTATCGGGATACCGTGCAGCCAACGACTACCAACACTCGATTACGGCAGGGTTATGGCAGCGTTTGGGTATGCAGAAGACTGCACGATGTGAACACCACTCTCGACAAAGCAACCATAAAGAATTTCCTGGCAGTTGCACAGGCAGCGAACTTTGGGACGAAAAACACCAGGCAGACATATATCACAACTCTGAAGGGACTCTCACATTACATCCATAGATTCGTTCATCCGATTGTCAACATCGAATTACTTGACGATGTGAAGGCGGGCAGCGCACAACGGAACAGGAAAGAAGCACTGACTTTAGATGAGTGGAATACAGTTCTCAACCTGCCAATGAGTGCCCGGGACCGGGCTATACTGGCTGTTATGTATGATGGATATCACAGACCGGCGGAAGTCCTGCAATTGAAATGGTCTGACCTTAAAATTACCAATTCAGGAATTGAATACGACGTCCTGTTCAAGACGGATATTCACCGGACGATAGTTCAGAAGCCTGGCACTACTGCCATCCTGGAAGCATGGCGGCGGGAGAGCGGGCAGCCAGTAGGGTGTACCCTACCTATTTTTCCTGCACACGGCAACGGGCACTATGAGACAATCATTGTCCTGAAAAAATTATTCAACCGTTTAAAGAAAGATACCGGGATAAAGACGTTGAAACCATCTATTATAAGGACGTCTGCATTAACTCATGATGTTGAGGCCGGGATGCCGATATCATATATCTGCCTGCGTGCGTGGGGAATCCCATTCAACGAGATTATTAATCTCTACACGAAGCCGGACAGCGGAAAGATCCAACGGGAACAGCATGTCAAAGACGGCATCCATCAGGGGAAAATCATCGGAACCTCAGGAAAGTTTTCAATCACATCTGACCCGATGAAAGAAGAGATGGAACGATTAATGAAAACCTTCAATCCTGACGATTTCATCAGATATTGGACGTGGGTTAAGGAGCATCCGGAAGGGTAGGCCAGAGTAAATACTAATTTTGTAGATTATAGTTTTATTTTGGCATTAGTGCTGTGGCCATAGTCATCTCATCCGCAGATTCAGCAAAATAATTTTTTGCCACATCAAGCTTACCGATTGATCCCAAAATATCATTCTTTTCAAAGGCATTCAAAATTTCCTGGCATCCTAAACGATAATCAATTAATGCCTGGGTATAATGTGTTTTTGCTGGTTGGTAAGCACTACTTACTTGAATAGATGAAAATTTATCAATATATTTCGTACATACGGGAATAATTGTT
>JAPKXR010000136.1 GCA_026394715.1 Methanomicrobiales archaeon
TGATAATCTGATTCACTGCAGAGCAAACAGGATCGATTGAGCATCGTTTTAGAGAAATAACTATTGATATCCCTTTCTTTTATCAACTTCAAATACAGTTTTTTAAATTCAGGCCAGGGAATTACCTCGTTTTTAAAATCATCCCGCAATATTTTTGTTGGAGCCGCTTCCAACCGCTCAATATAATCTATGCCGGCAATTGTTTTCAAAAAGTAAGGAAAATGTTCCTGCTTGGTAAAACCACAAAACATGGTGTCAGGTGTTAACCTGATATCGACGATGGATTTTACCTTATTATCCATCAACCTTGTGAAGAAATCTTCAGCAGATACCCGGGTTTGCTCCGATCGTATAGAGTTTCATGACAAGACCCCCACCTTTTCTGCCTAAACTGGTTATATCTCAACAGAACTGAAGACCCTTTTGAGATTAGAGTTTTGCCCCTTCAGACCTGATCTGCTCATATACCTGCTTCAACAAATATTTCCCGACGGCTTCCTTGAATTCGGGTTCGTTCAAAAATTTCACGGTAATGTCCTCATTTTGTCCCATCCGGTTGACAAACAGTCCATCGAGGGCTTTCAAAAATGCATACCCAAAATTCTCCTCAGTATTTGCCATCGCCTGTTCCCGGAGGGTTGAATTGCCGAGAGCGTCCTCTTTAATCGAGTCGAGGAATAACTGGTCCCCTGGTTTGAAATCGGTACCAAACCGATCATTAAGGATTTCAATTAATTCTGATAGCCCGATTTTTTTATCACTTGGATCTCCGGTCCCGACAGCCACGGGTCCCGGGACCTCTCCACCCTTTCCTTTCTGGAGGACAATTGCACCCTCGCTGATTTTCTGGAGCCGGTAGTATTTCAGGGCGACATCCTCATCGAAATCATATTTCGGTCCGCCCTCTCTTTTTGGTAACTTCGTCAGCAGGTACCGGATATAGGTGTAGGTCTTTTCAAGGTCAGAATCATAAAACGGGATGACCTGGGCGAGGAATGCATAGAGGTTCCGGTAGGCGACCAACGTGGTGCGGAATTCTTCTTTCTCTTCTTCAGGAAGTTTCCGGAACCTCTCAACAGCCGGGTCGATACAGGCATTGATCTTCGCATGGTCAGCAGGCGTCTGGTTTTTCTTTGGTGCGAAGAACGTCCGTGCAAATTCCTCGACCTCTGCTTTATAGTACACCTGTTTCGCTTCTAATTTTGCCTGAAGTTCATAGAGCTGGCGTGCTTCGGCCTGTTCACCAATCAATGTCTGTTCATAATAAGGTTGGAACGCATTGAGGATATCTTCCGGTTCATTTACAAAGTCCAGGACAAATGTCTCCTCTTTTCCCTGGGCGATCCGGTTCAGCCTTGAGAGGGTCTGTACCGCCTGGACCCCGTCGAGGCGTTTATCAACATACATGGTATGGAGGAGTGGCTGGTCGAAACCGGTCTGGTATTTTTCAGCAACAAGGAGGACCTGGTAGTCATTTGATGCGAACTGTTCCGGGAGCTCGGTCTGCTTGATGCCGCTGTTCATGCCGACTTCAGTAAATTTCTCACCCGGGACATCGGAATCGATGACCTCACCGGAGAACGCAACAAGGGTTTTAATCCCGGTGTAGCCCTTCTCCTGAATGTAATCATCAAAGGCTTTCTTGTACCGGACCGCATGGAGCCGGCTTGAGGTGACCACCATCGCCTTCGCTTTCCCGCCGATCTTATGCATGGTGAAATGACGGAAGTGTTCGACGATGACCTCAGTTTTCTGGGCGATGTTATGGGCATGCAGGCTCATGAACCGGGCAAGTGCCTGTGCTGCTTTCCGCTTGTTTACCTCCGGATCGTCTTCTATCGATTTGATGAGTTTGTAATAGGTCTTGTAGGTCGTGTAATATTTCAGCACGTCCAGGATGAAACGCTCCTCGATGGCCTGGCGCATGGTGTAGAGATGGAAGGCAACAGGTTTGCCATCTACTCCGGGTTCTCCGAATATTTCCAATGTTTTATGCTTCGGCGTTGCCGTGAACGCAAAGAAACTGATATTCGGTTGCTTCCCCCGTTTCGCCATGGCTCTTATGATCTCTTCCTCATAGTCCGGGAGGTGATGCTCGGCAGCATATTGTGCGGCTTCTTCATGGATTGCTGCATGGGCCAGCACCCCTTTCAGTTCTGTGGCACTGTGCCCCCCCTGTGAGCTGTGGGCCTCGTCGACGATGACCGCATATTTGTTGTTGGGGAGGCCTCCGATCTTCTCGGTGACGAACGGGAACTTCTGGAGCGTCGTGATAACAATCGGTGCCTTCGATGCCAGGGCACCGGCCAGTTGCGTGGAGTTCTCATCGATCTTCTGAACGACGCCCTGTTTGTGCTCAAACTGGTAGATGGTGTTCTGGAGCTGCTGGTCAAGGACCCGCCGGTCTGTCAC
>JAPKXR010000047.1 GCA_026394715.1 Methanomicrobiales archaeon
TTCCATCATACCCCCACTCTCCCGGTACCGGACCCACCCTTTTTTCATTGCACGGGAAATAGACTCCTTGATTTCATAATCTGTGGCATCAAGTGACCGCATCCAGATGGTATCAAGCAGTAATCGTCCACGAAATCCCGCCAGGTATCCGGTGGCCAGTGCAAAAACACATGCGGGTGTATTGCTGTCTACCTTAATCCGGGTTTTATTCTTAATGCCCTTGAGATGGCCGGACTGAGTCCAGGATGACAAGAGGTTCTGGGTCATCGAAGTGATTGATGCCGGACTATACCGGTTCGGATAATTTTGTTCGATCAATGCTGAAACCTTTTCTTTATCTGCAATTTTTCCAGGGATAAGCGAGAAAATATAAGGTGCGGTGACCCGCAATGATGCATCCCGGGAAAGAGCACAGAGGAGGGCAAGCAAAGGACGTTCTTTTTCTTCACTGACATCCCAGGCCCATCTCAATGTATTGTAGAGCGGAATAGTCGGATCAAGGCCATACGTTTTTTTCAGATTGCTAAATGATTTTTTTCTGCCAGAAATACTCTTTTTGTGAAGAATATTCTCATCATAGACCATATTCCGGATTTCGTCAATAGTATTGATTTTTGTTGTGGCATTGAAGAGCAGGGCCAGTTCTTTGAACATTATTGTTCGGCCGGTATGAGCACCGATATCGTTAAGAAAACCTGACTTCACGGGATAATTTTCATTATTTAATGGGCCCTTCACGTGTTCTGTTATCACGTTGATACGATAAATAGGTTAGGAAATCTTTATTCAGCATTAGCGGATTTCTCATTATTTGCCCAAATTAAGCGAGGAAGGTTTTTCATGGGTCATTGGTTTTTTGTCCAGAGGCAGACTTACACCTAGAATTGTGAGAAATTTTGTTTGTTTCAACTGATGAAAGCAAATTGTCCTCTCTCCCCTTTTAGCCTCTGCGACCGGCCCAGCTGCTCCCAAGCCTAAAGGGCGGGACTGCACCGCTGTTGCATCATGTCCGCAATAAAACGTGGATCCGTCATTTTGGGGATAAAAAAACAGTGTTTATGGGACTTTGTAAAAGGCTACAACCCATTATAAGGCCAGATATCGGTTGAAATTAGTAGAAATCGGTGGAAATAGCCTTATCTACCTTCCACCCCAATCGGGGTCAAATGCGGGCTCAACGAACGAACAGAAGCGGGGTAAGTCGGGTAGGGTGGATGCATGGTGTAAGGCTTCACCCAAATTAGGTGTCAAGCTTCTACAATACGGGTAAATATTGACCTATTTCCATATTCCGGTGTAAAATTACCGGAAATTGGTATATGGTTTTGGTTACAATCGTTTTAGCTGAGGTAGAAAACCCGGGCCTTTCCGGCTGAACTACCCAAATCCTGCATTCTGAATCGTTTGAGATCGTGGGCAGGATTATACAATTTCCTAAGGGTTTGCGATTTATTCGGCACTTTTAGAGTGGGTGTCATTCTGTTGAATGGAAATATTGGTGTTGTCCTCGATGGAGACAGGGAGGATCCTGTTACTTGATGAGAAGTTCCAGGTCAGCCTGGTCATCGGTACCCAGCCCGGTGATTGAATATTGCAATTTTCCCCTTTTCTTACTGTACGGTGCCTATAAATCTGTATTCGCGGTGTGGTACCGGAAGGGTTGGAAAGGGGACGATGTTTCTGTTCGTGTTGCCCGGGTGTCCTTGAGATTAATGAAATAACTGGATTTAATCTGCCCGATGTGTAGAAAAATCTGGGAAATAAAAAAATGTGGAAAATTATCTTGTACGGGTCACGCTTTTTTAGCGGACCTGATCAATGCACCCATAATGACGCTGAGGATGCCCCACACGACGAAATAGACTCCGATGAAGATTACTGCAAGGGCGACGCCGATAACAGGTCCGACAATGATAATGATACCGATAATCAAAGACAGGATACCCTGAAGTGCGAAAAGCCCGCGATGGGTCATGTTTTTCTCAGAAATTGCGAGAATAAGGCCGATCAGACCCCCGATAAACAGGGCAATTCCTACGAGGATGAAAATTACCTTACCCATTACGTGCGGCGACAGGATCGTTGCTATTCCGAAGAAAAATCCGATAATCCCAAGGACTGCGAGGAGGATTGATCCTTTTAGTCCTCCGGGTGCAACTGCGGACATCATTATTACCCCGAACGAAAGGAGAATAATGAATATACCAATAAGCTCAATCAGCACCGTTGCTGAAAGAGCTGGGAACATTGCAATAACAAGACCAAACACCATTGCCACTAATCCGAGGAGGACGAATGATCCCCACCTGAGGTCCGTGACCTGGCCTTCCATAACTACATCGTTTGCCATAAAATTACCTGTTAGCTTTCTGAAATAGTGATATATAAATATTCCGTCAGATCATGGGTGCAGTTTTTTTATCTTCGCGGTGGCTGGAGAAATAACTGCGTTTATCCGGTTCAAATCCTGGGATACTGAAAACCGGAAGTCAAGTCCTGTGTAAAATAATAATTTTTCTGTCGGGCTCCTCCTGATAAAAAAGGATAAAAATTTTCAATCTGGGTAAACCTATTCAATTATTTTGTTATTTTCTCACAAATTGATCGGCAATTATATAATAGCAAAAAAAGATCACATTAATATATGAAGAAAATATTTGTGCTGGTAAGCGTCGTGCTCATGCTTGCAATTCTGCTCACCGGTTGCACCAGTCAGCCAGTAACAACGGCTCCTGTGATGAACGCGGGACCGACAGAAACACCGACCGTGATCCCGGTATCGACTGTGGTTCAGGGTTCTTCGTCATTCCCCACAGGAGTGAACTGGCGGCTGTTCTCCTATACTGATGGAAAAGGTGGAATGGCCAATATAATTGGCGATCAGCCCGTTACCGCCCTTTTCAGGGCAGACGGGACTGTGACCGGCTCCTCAGGTTGCAACCAGTACACCGCGGGTTATACAACGAGCGGATCTTCGATTACAATAACCCCTGGCATTTCCACGCTGATGGCCTGCGTTCCAATTGTTATGAACCAGGAATCACGGTACTTTTCATTAATCGCCAATGCAACAACCTATTCCGTAAATGGAGACACCATGGTGTTTTTTGATAGTTCCGGGAAGGCAATCCTCGCGTATAAACGGCCACTGGATATCCCGGTAACCATCCCTGCAGAGGCACCGGTGGTTGGCTCATGGGACCTGTTGACCTATTATAACGGGAATAATGCAATGGTGTCGGTACTGTCAGGTAGTAGTATTTCGGCAGAATTTATGGCTGATGGAAAAACAACCGGCTCATCAGGCTGCAATGAATATTCAGCCACCTACTCGTTAAACGGCCAGACTCTGGGGATCAGCCAGGTTAAAAGTACAAAAATGGCATGCGACTCTGGTATCATGACGCAGGAGAACCAATACCTGGCATTATTGCCTAAGGTGAATACCTACCAAATGAATGGAGACCAGATGGTCCTGTATACGGTGCTGGGGCAAAAAGTCCTCCAGTACAAGAAGGGCGAGGCCGGCACAAACACGGCTTCTCCGAAATCAACGCCCTCTACATCCTCGAGAACCCTGGTAGGGACGTGGGCCCTGAAATCGTATACTGACGGGAAAGGTGGGTCTGTCCCTGTCCTTGCAGCCACCCCGGTTACGGCAAAATTCCTGGCAGACGGGAGTTTATCCGGGTCTTCGGGATGCAACCAGTACACCACGACCTATTCAGTAAGCGGTGAAAGTATCAGCATCAGCCAGGCCGCTACAACGCGAATGGCCTGTGAACCGGTTGTGATGTCACAGGAGACTGCATACTTAACGCTCCTCCAAAAGGCAGGAAAATTTGTGGTATTTGGAGATTCCATGATACTATACGATTCGACAGGGGCAGTCCTGCTGAATTATAAGGCCCCCTGAATATCTGTCCCACCAATTCATTTTTTCAAGGCAGATAAATTCCCACTCATAATTCCCATTTCTGGAGCATACTTTTTGTATAAGTGGAAGATTGTTTGGGGTCTTGTAAAAAATTTCATTTTCGTATGGTCTGATGTCAATTGGCATCATAGACAAATTTTCGGGTTTGTCGAACCAAATCATATCCTGAAAACGCCAAATAGTAAAAAGGTAGCTTCCACGAAATACAACGATAACACTTAATACTTTTTAATTCCAGTATGAGCCATACAAGGTGTGAGTAATTTTGGAAAAAACACGACCTATTGGCGTCACAATCCTGGCCTTTCTAGCCATTCTCGGTGCAGTTAATGCGTTAATCTATACGTTGCAGATGTTACATATCGTTCCTGTTTTCATTGGAACTGTTGCCTTTTTCACGTTCAGCCTGATAGGTGCCTTCTTCTGGGGTCTGTTGGTATTCATATGGCTCTGGGTATTTCGGATGTTATGGGAGGTCAATCCACAGGGGTGGATGTTTGTGACACTGATCTCAATTTTCAACCTGATATTCGGCATAATCAACGTGATTGGGGCATCTTCGTGGCAGGCGATGGCGCCACATATTATTATCAGCGGCTTGATCCTGATCTACTGCATGCTGCCAGGCACAAAGGATGCATTCGGGATCCCTCAGTAGGGTTGTAACCTGATCCGGATTTTAAATTTATTTTTTTTAGATTTACATTATGACCCGGATGCTGGTAGTTCCTGATCATTTGCGGCTCGGAATGTTGATCCATGCAGGCTGTTATTTCGTAAAATATTCCCTATTATTTTAGGTTCTGAATTGTCCCGTTTAACAGAAGAGAAGACTCCTCCCCGGTGGGGAAAAAGAAATGTCAATAATTGTAAGTCGCCAGGTGGTTTTTAGGACACTTCTTCCTACAAAATGGATCGAAATGACCAGAAGTCTTTGAAAATAATTACTCAAACAGGGAAAAATCAGACCCTCAACAGCATTCTAAACAATAGTTTATGATTGTGTCCTGAACAAAGGAGTTTGGGTACACTACTAGAGTTTCT
>JAPKXR010000011.1 GCA_026394715.1 Methanomicrobiales archaeon
CCCGTTTGATTTTTCGTATCGGTGATGTGATCTGTTTCCGGTCACCTGGAACAGCTGGTCGTTCACCGGGTCATCGGGGTTGACTATGGCGGGATCAGGACACAGGGGGATAACAACCCGGCTCCCGATCCACTCCTCAAGTACCCTGGAACTATTCTCGGCAGGGTTGTTACAGCAACCCGCGGGAGGGTGGACCGGAAGATTCCCGGGTGACATTGCCTCGTTAAAGACCAGACGTTACACAGTCCGGGTAATGCCCAACTGTTGGAACCCTTCTTCCCGTCACTCATGAGGCAATCAGGCGCCCCTTCAGCAGGTCCTCTTCAGTCACGTCAATTTCCCTGGTTGTCCCAACAATATGGTATGTCCCATTGGTGCGGACCTCATATGGATTATTCACCGTTGAATAGGGGACGATGAATTCCCCGTTTACACTCTCCTGCCGGTATCTAAATTCTCTTCCGGTATTCGTAATAATGTTGAGTTCGATCGTCCCCTCCCCGTTGATGTGTGCCCCGGGAACAAATTCGAATACCTTTACAAGTTTGAGATTTTCAACACCTGAAATGTCGTAATACATGATATCGGATGAATTACCCATAGATTCGTGCACCATTCGGAAGTGCTGGAGAGCAGGTACAGGTTCAAGCGGTTGAAGGTACTGTCCCACGAGAACCGCCTTGGAATCCCCCTGCGGTTGTTGTTCAAACCTCTGTATCGCATTCGTTGCATCAGCCACAGAGAGGGCCTTTTCGTAGGTACCCATAGGATACGACACCCCACCCCGGTTTTCATTATGGTATTCCAGGTACGTGACCGTACCCGGTATTTGCATAGACCCGTCAAAATTATGAAGGCGGGCAAGTGTAGTAGAGAAATATGGCGGGAGTTTCCCTTCAAATTGCATTAACTGGCCAGGTGTTTCAGGATTTGGTCTGAAGAAATTTTTCATATACAACGGAAAATCTGCACTGCTCCCGTTTATGGCCACCAGGGCCCCGAATTTACCAGTAGCAATCGGTGTATCGGTAATCACATATCGCACACCATTATACTGTAAAATTCTCATCGCATCTGCTTCAGACCCTGACAGGTAAAAACCTGCAGTATTACTTGAGTAGAGATGGTCCTGGAATGGATTTGTTACGGGAATTCTTTTTCCGATGAACGTAATATAGTGGCCATAATCCCACCAGGATAAAATTCCATATGCCGCTTTTGGGTAGGTAAACCTATTGTTCTGGTACACACCCAAATAATCTATCCCGGGATCCGGAGTATGGGCCCCTAACCATTCCATCGTCTCCACCCAGCTGGTACTGATGATATTACCAGGATCCGATGAGGAGTCGAGGTCCCCCTGGACCGATAATCCAACGGAAATAACCGTTATTCCAAGAATAACGGCGATGATAAGCCCTCCGAAAATCCTTGAATTCTTCACTTTTTTTGAGGGGGATGACTTTTTAGTAGGTTCCGATGATTTTCCCGGGCTCTTTAACCGTTTTTTTGATAGTGGTCTTTCCGCATGCGCATCGGTAACAACCTTCCCTGGCGACCAGAAACGATAGTCAATGTCCCCTATTTTTGCAAACCCGGTTGTTAGTCCTGTTACGATACACAATGACGAGAGAAGAGCTACATTCACCGCAAAATAAGATTCAAACCGGAGGTACTGGAC
>JAPKXR010000345.1 GCA_026394715.1 Methanomicrobiales archaeon
GCCCAATATAGCCTTATTAAGTATTTGTGATAAACGGCGCCAAATACGGGCGATTTAAACGAACGAGAACGGATTTTAGGGGTGGGGGTGGGGTGTGGATACCCCCTGTTGGTATTGTTTCGTTAATTCGGGCGTAAAATAGAGGAATTTACTCTTCCGCCGGCTCTGCGAGCAGGACAATCACTTTTTTTCCTGGCCGGTGATTATGATCTTACCTGCCTATTTTCCTGTTTGGCCACCTGGATAAACACGGCCCCGTTTTCTATGGCCCAGGTTAATTTATCTCCCTTCTTGAGATTAAACTGATTCACGAGATATGCTGGGACGGTTGTTCGTAGCGAATTACTCATCGAGGTGGCTGGATGAAGGACAGATTCGCCGTGCCATGAATATTTAGCCATTGCAATAGGCTATTTTTGAAAGATGAGGATTTATAGGTATTTGAAGAATTGGAGGTTTGGGAGGGAGAAAATAGGTGATCGGGATTGCGAAGTGGTTGTATTTTGTAGGTGGCTACTGAATTTTTCTATCAGCTGGTTCGGGATGACATAGTATGGGTAACGTACGGGGCCTGGATAAGCAATGACACGATAATATTTCTGTAATTATACATGGCCACCGGTGAGAGGGGTGGAGTGTCGTTCTTGTTGTTGGGAAATTGTAATAGATTCTTGAGGGTACATATTATTGACTTAACATCAGAATGTTAGACTTGTGACATCTCCTGCATTATATTATGCCCATTCTACAGACAATCCTGATAAATCTGACTGGCAACTGCTCAAAGATCATTTAACAAATGTTGCAAAAATTGCATCTGACTTTGCTAGCGACTTTAATTCCGGGGAATTCGCAAATGTCGGGGGTCTGCTACACGATATTGGAAAATATTCCACTGAGTTTCAGAGGCGTCTTGAAGGAGCCAGCATAAGCGTTGATCATTCTACGGCCGGTGCAAAAGAGGCCAGATCAACCTATCATAAATCACAGAGCCTACTTTTAGAGTACATTATTGCGGGGCATCACGGGGGCCTTTTAAATTATGGCAGCCCGGAAAGCGGACTTGTAGAACGCCTTAATAAAAGGAATTTACCAGACTATTCTGCTTACAAGGGTGAGATCTCATTACCGGACCTCAATTCTGTTCGTCCGAATGTAAAAAAAATTCAGAACCAAATAGGGTTTACAGTTTCATTCTATACCCGGATGCTCTACTCATGCCTGGTTGATGCAGATTCCCTGGATACCGAGGAGTTTATGCGTCCTGAAAAGTCCTTTCTCCGAGGCCAGTATGATTCATTTGACGTCCTCATAAAAAAATTCCAAGACCACATGGGTAAAAAGTTGTCACGTGTTGAGGAGAACAAGATCAACCGATACAGGAAGGAGATCTACGAGCAGTGCGAGGAAACCGCAGCAATGTCCCCGCAGATGTTTACCCTGACTGTTCCGACCGGTGGAGGTAAGACCCTCTCGTCCATGGCCTTTGCTCTCGAACACCTGAAGAAAAACGGATTGGAGAGGATCTTCTATGTAATCCCCTATACCAGTATTATCGAGCAAAATGCTGCGATATTCAGGGATATTTTTGGGAGTCATAATGTATTGGAGCATCACAGCAACTTTGATCCAAAAACCATTGATCTCGGAAACTTTGAATCCGGCGAAGAATCACTCAGACTTTCAACCGAAAACTGGGATATGCCGATTGTCGTCACTACAAATATCCAGTTCTTTGAGTCCCTGTTCTCCAATAAAAGGTCCCGGTGCCGGAAGCTGCATAACCTGGCGAAGAGTGTGATTATCCTCGATGAGGCACAGATGTTGCCAACAGGATATCTGAAACCCTGTCTTGCAGCGTTATCTGAACTGGTCCGGGACTATGGGTCTACGGTCGTTATCTGTACTGCTACCCAGCCAAAACTCGGCGAACTTCTGGATAAGGATATCATACCAAGAGAGATCACTCGTTCGCCAAAAGAACTGTACGAAGCGTTCAGGCGGGTCCACGTGAGCCGCCTTGGAGATTTGAATGATGCAGACCTTTCTACCCGATTAAAAGAGCAGCACCAGGTGCTCTGCATCGTTAACACCCGGAAACATGCAAAAAAGCTCTATGATTCACTTTCGGGACTTGGAAATTGTTACCATCTAAGTGCCAGGATGTGTCCGGTTCACCGCCGGAAGCAACTAGCTGAGATTAAGAGGTTGCTGACCGAAAATGCGGATTGTCGTGTTATCTCGACACAGTTGATCGAGGCCGGAGTGGATATCGACTTCCCGGTTGTATACCGGGCGATGACGGGGGTTGATTCTATTGCCCAGGCGGCCGGGCGCTGTAATCGCGAGGGGACGTCTGCATCCGGTGAGGTCTACGTCTTTACATCAACCGAGAAATATGGTAAGCCGGGGACTCCCTGGCAGAGACGTATCGCAGAAATCGGTGAGATGGCCCTCGGGGATTCTGACCGGGAAGGAGCTAATGATGCACTCTCGCTCTCAACAGTGGAGAACTATTTTCATAAGCTCTATTTCCACGAAGGGGACGAGGGACTCGATAAGAAGGGAATATTGCGATTACTTGAAAACCGATCGGCAGAATTTGCATTTCCATTCGAGGATGTCAGCGCAGCATTCAGTATCATCGAGGAAGGTACACAGGACCTCATAATTCCCTATGACAACAATGCTGAATCTATCATACAGGACCTTCGGAATACCGATTTTCCATGGATATACGCACGGAAACTACAGGGTTACACCGTAAACATATATCCGAACGAGTTCAAAGAACTGGAACGGGCACATGCGATTGACATTATCGGAGACCGATTTTATGTAATGAATGATAAAAATGGCTATTATTCCGAAAAAACCGGATTGTTAAATAGAAACGATAATGGAACTCAAGATTCATTGTTGATAATATAGGAGGTGATGGTCATAGGATATGGAATTCAGTTAAAGGTATGGGGAGATTACGCGTGTTTCACCCGACCCGAGATGAAGGTTGAGCGGGTGAGTTACGATGTAATTACCCCGTCAGCAGCCCGGGGACTCCTTGAGGCAATTTACTGGAAGCCTGCAATCAAATGGAAAATTGATAAGATTCACGTAATGAACCCGGTTATCTTTGATAACATCCGCAGAAACGAAATACTGGGTGTAATTTCTGCAGCTACCGTGAAAAACGCTTTCAAAGGAGGTGATGTTTCTCTGTCCCAGGATTCCAACGAGGACCGGGTCCAACGAGCCACGCTCATGCTAAGGGATGTATGTTACTGTATAGAAGCTCACTTTGAAATGACCGATCAGGCAGGTCTGGAAGATACCGTTGAGAAACACTACAACATGGCACTTCGAAGAATGCGAAAAGGTCAGTGTTATCACCATCCATATTTCGGGTGTCGTGAGTTTCCGGTCCAGTTTGAATTTGTCGAAGGAACAATCCCGAAGTCGCAATTAACCGGGAACAAAGACCTGGGAATGATGCTCTGGGATATCGATTTCGCCGACGATAAGAAAGCAATATTCTTCCGGGCCTCGATGGTTGATGGCGTGATTGACGTGCATAAATGCCTGAAAGGGGGAGCATTTTCGTGATTGTGCAATCACTGTGCAGACATTATGATATTCTTGCGGATGACGAGGATTCCGGGATATCAAGACAAGGGTATAGTCGTGCGAAAGTATCCTTTGCGCTGGTGATCTCTCGTGAGGGAGAGCTTTCCAACATCATTGATATGAGGACTGACGGGAAAAAACCGCAACCGAAAATGATGGAGGTCCCACTTCAGAAGTCTCGCGCTAATGCGATAACACCCTATTTCGCGTGCGACAACGCAAAATATATTTTTGGCGTTGAAAAAGTGAAGGTTGATCCAAAACAGAAAGGGCCAAGTGATAACTCCCACTTTGTTTCTGTTCTCGAAGAGGGTAAGGATTCAACCATCGGGATTTCGAAGCGTTCCCACGAATGTTTTAAGCACTTTCGGGCTCTTCATCATGCATTGCTGGACAAAACAGATGACCCTGGAGTTAAATCATTTCTGAAGTTTCTTGATTCGTGGAAACCAGAATCAACCCTTCATCATCCCAAGATCAAAGAGTATGAAGAGGAAATCTTTGAAGGGGGATTGTTTGTATTT
>JAPKXR010000275.1 GCA_026394715.1 Methanomicrobiales archaeon
AGCCAAACGAATCTGGGAGTTACTCATCAGGAATGGTGATACTATCGGTTATACAACCGTCAAAGAAGAAGTGGCCCGATGGAAAGAACATCACACACTACGCTCGATTAGCATTCTTCAGGAGCCGCAAAAAGGTATTCGGGCAGAATTTGACTGGGGTGCGGTGTTTCTCAGTATCAAAGGCATCGAGAGGAGATACTCCCTCGCAGTCTTTGTCTTACCCTTCTCCCTGTATCGGTTTGCCCGTCTCTATCATCGAGAGACCCGAAATGAAGTGATAGATGCCCATATCGAATTCTTCAACGAGATTCAGGCGGTTCCGGAAACAATCTTCTATGACCGGATGAGTACTGCGTATGACTCCCGGAAACAGAAGTTTCATGACGATTTTTTGAAGTTCCCGCTCTATTTTGGTTATGAACCATGCGCGTGCAATGCAGCATCACCTCAGGAGAAGGGGACAACTGAAGAGAGTGTCGGTTATATCCGGAGACTCGCTTTCGGTGAGAAAAGTGAGTTCGGCTCATTCGAAGAGGCGGAAGAATGGCTCACAGAGCGCCTTGCTGATATGAACTCCCATCCAGTATATCGCCGCCCGGATGTTCCCACGGCGAGTCTTGCGAAAGAGCGTCTCGAGATGCTGCCCCTTCCGACCCTTGAATATTCGAACTACGAATTGACGCAGGCAGCCATATCCAAATATTCGCTGGTGAAATGCGACGCAAACCATTATTCGGTTCCCGAAACCTATTGCACACGGCGTATAAGTTATAAGAAAACAGTCCATGAGCTTATTTTTCTGGATGGAGATGCCGTTATAGCGACCCATCGCCGGCTATCCGGGAAAGACCAGTATTCAATGAATATCATGCATTACATCAAAACATTCCAGAAGAAACCGGGTGCCCTGAAATATTCAAAGGTGATGACACAGGTTGATAGGCAGATCCAGGACCTGTTCAACCAGCACTACGTCAACAACCCCAAAGACTTCTTGTCCATTCTGGACCTGGTGAAAGAAACATCGGTTGAAAGTTTAATTGACGCCTTGAAACGTCTAAAAGAGTGTAATCTACATCCCGATTACAATAGCATCCGCTTCTTTATTCACCAGACAATGGAACCTCCCGAAGAATCATTCGAGATACCTCTTGGATTTGCTGTCACGGAACCCAATCTTACAGACTACGACTACCTGATGGAGGCATGAGATATGACGATGCTGCTAGAAGATCTCTGCAAACAGTTACGGATCAACGGTGTCTGCGAGTATATCCGGGAATACCAACCCGACAATCCTGAACTGGAGGACAATATGGCAATGGCGCTCCAGGCAGAACTTGATAAACGACAGACCAATCGCCAGATGAGAGTGCTCCGACAGGCAGGGTTCCCGACTAAGAAACGGTTCGAAGACCTGGATCCCATTCTGCTTCCACACGATGGAAGTGAGGCACTTCCTGCTTTGAAATCTCTCACGTTTCTCAAAGAACAGAGAAACGTCATTTTGATCGGGAATTCCGGAACAGGAAAGACACATATGGCGATTGCAACTGGTGTCCTGGCGTGTGAACAGAACTATCGTGTTTCGTTTCGTACTGCTGCTGCTCTGATCAACGAAATGGTTGAAGCACGAAGCCAGAACCAACTTTCACTCTACCTTCGCCAGTTCAAAAAGATCGATCTTCTGATCATCGATGAACTCGGTTATGTTACATTTGATATTATCGGGACAGAACTGCTATTTCAGTTGCTTGCTACCCGATACGAGATGAGGAGCACGATTATTACGTCGAATCTGGCCTTCTCAGACTGGGTGAGAGTGTTTCATGACAAAACACTGACTGCCGCAATCCTTGACAGAGTGACTCATCGGGCACTAATTCTAAATATGAATGGAAAGAGTTTCAGACGGAACCGACAAGAACAACTCAGCCCTTCTTCAGTTCAAGTGGATAATTCACCTGAACAAAAGTTATCGACAAAAGAGATCACTCGGTTATAAAACGGAGGTATTGAAAAATAACTCTGAATATAGGAAATACTATGGATTATCTCGTTAAACCATACAGATCCGCCGCCGGGGCGTCCTTCGGGGGCGGCGGCACTATCCTTACCGGGGTTTGGGGCGGGCCCCATCAACTCAAACATTTTATTACTGGCCCCGCTGCAGATAGCGAACGACCTACCATCTTTATAGCCCAAGTCAACTATTTTATAACTAAGGGGGGTCAAATTTAGACCGGCGGGAGGGGTCAATTTCTGGCCGGCGAATACAAGTATTTACTACCCGCTTCGCAATACTTATCTTCGATGAAGGGATGAAATCCTTGAAAAAAACAACTTTTTCCATAATCCTGTTTCTGATCGCCCTGATCTTGAGTACCGGCTGTACCCAGAGCATATCAAAACCCGCCGTAGTCCCAAGTCCTGCTACGGTTATGTCCTCGGCAGCTGCAGGGGATACAGTAGAAGTATATTATGCCCTCTCCTTTCCTGGCGGGCCGGTTTTTGAGTCGAATGTGAACGAATCACCCCTCATCTTTGTTCTCGGCAGCGGGGCGATGATCTCTGGATTTGATGAAGCGGTCCGTGGGATGGCCCCCGGGGAAACAAAGACCGTGATCCTCTCACCTGCACAGGCATACGGGGAGGAAAACAAGAGTCTTGTCAGGATCATCCCGCTCAAAGAGGCGACTGCTCTCCTCGATGGATTTGACAAGACGAATGTAAGCATATCCCTCATTCCGGGATATCCGGGGCCAATCATTGA
>JAPKXR010000190.1 GCA_026394715.1 Methanomicrobiales archaeon
TCAGGGGAATTTGTTCCTGGCAGTTCGGGTCTGTTCCGGACACCACAGGGCTGATGCCAAGGGGTCGCTATCCGACGGTGAAATATTCACGAAACCGTGTCCAGATGTTCTCGCTTGACACCGGAACGGGGCTGATACGACCTACGTTCGATGGATGGAAACTGCTTGGGGAAGGGTACCGGGTACACATATCTGATTTCGTCCCGCAGGGTGATATCCTCGCGCCAGGTGTCGTGAGTGCTGACCCGTGCATACGGGAAGGGGATGAGGTGCTTGTTGTTGGTCCAAGAGTTTTCGGCACAGGCAGGGCTGCGATGGGAGCCCACGAGATGACCCGTACGAAACGGGGTGTCGCGGTACGCGTGCGTAAAATAAAGATGTGTGACAGTCAATAAGTACGATACTCCAGCCGGGACGCATTGTCCAGGCAGTACCAGAAGGTGTATAATCGGTGTACAGAATTTTAAAGGCGACACAACTTGCTGAACGGGTCTACCAGATGTGGGTATTTGCACCGCATGTCGCCCATCATGCAAAAGCCGGACAGTTTTTAATTGTCAGGGTTAATGAGACCGGGGAACGGGTCCCCCTGACGATATCTGCAGTGGACGGTGATGCAGTCAGGATTATTTTTATGGCGGTGGGTAAGACCACGGAACTGCTGTCCTCACTCCGTGAGGGGGACATGATCCGGGACATTGTCGGTCCGCTTGGCCGCCCGAGTGAAATAACAACCTATGGGACCTGTGTTGTCATCGGAGGGGGTGTTGGTATTGCCAGTGCCCCGATAATTGCGAAGTCCGCAAAATCCGCAGGCAATCATGTCATAGGGATTATCGGGGCCAGGAATTCCGGGCTCCTCATCCTTGAGGATGAGATGAGGGCATGTTGCGATGAACTATTCATTACGACCGATGACGGCAGTAAAGGAATCCATGGATTTGCAGCAGATGTGCTAAAGGCAGAACTCGAAAAGCGAACCATCGACTGTGTATGGATCATCGGTCCGGCCATCATGATGAAGGTAACATCGGGGATCACGAAACCCTACAACGTGAAGACATTTGTGTCATTGAACCCGATCATGGTGGACGGGACGGGGATGTGCGGGTCATGCCGGGTCCAGGTGGGAGGAACGACCCGGTTTGCCTGCGTGGACGGCCCCGAATTCGATGCCCACCTTGTTGATTTTGACCTCCTGATGCAGCGGCAACGAACATACCAGCCGGAAGAACGTCTGGCCCTTGAACATTACCATGAGCACGCGTGTAACTGTAAAGGGGGCACATAGTCATGGAAGACCGTGCCGCCGGGTTAAGAGTGCATGATTTTCTTGAGGTATCGCCGGGTCTCTCCCCTGATGAGGCCATGCTTGAAGCAGAGAGGTGCCTGCAGTGCAAGAAGCCGAAATGTGTGAACGGTTGTCCGGTCGAAATCGACATCCCTGCGTTTATTGCTGAGATTGCGCTTGGAAATTTCCGGAATGCCGCAGTGATTATCAAGGCTGAAAATATGCTCCCTGCCGTCTGCGGTCGTGTCTGTCCCCAGGAAACTCAGTGTGAAGGGGAATGTATCCTGTCAGGGAAGGAGATGCCCATCTCAATTGGTTCACTTGAACGGTTTATTGCAGACTGGGAGCGCGCGCATGGTACAAGCGTGCCTGAGAAAAAGTTATCAACCGGGCACCATGTTGCCGTGGTTGGTTCAGGTCCTGCCGGCCTGACAGCAGCAGCAGAACTATCCAGGCTCGGGCATAAGGTCACGCTGTTTGAGTCCCTGCATGAAGCAGGGGGTGTCCTGATGTACGGGATCCCTGAATTCCGGCTCCCGAAGGAGATTGTGAGGGCAGAAGTGGAACAGGTGCTTGCAATGGGTGTTGAAATCAGGCTCAACCATCTTGCAGGACGGAGTATTACGGTCCCGGAACTCCTGAAATACGATGCGGTGTTTCTCGCTACCGGTGCAGGTCTTCCAAACTTTATGGGGATACCCGGGGAGCAATTGAACGGCGTCTACTCAGCCAATGAATTCCTGACACGGGTGAATTTCATGCATGCGGACCAGTTTCCCGATCACGATACCCCTGTGAAAAGTGGAAGTCGTGTAGTGGTTGCCGGCGGGGGGAATGTCGCCATGGACGCAGCACGGGTGGCTAGGCGCCTTGGTGCGAAGGTAACGCTGGTATACCGCCGTCGCGAGGA
>JAPKXR010000248.1 GCA_026394715.1 Methanomicrobiales archaeon
GTTGGTGAGCCCGGGCTCAAGCAGGGCAGGTTTTGATCTCGCATAATACCATAAATACAGAAGAATTATCCCCAGCACAAAAAAATTGACCTGGAAAAAGAAGTCTGCAAAGGTGTATTGCTCACTTAAATTGCTGAAAGCTGATGAAAACGGGATTAACACGATGGCCATCAAGGCAAGCATGTACACATGAAGGAAGTGGTAATCGTAGGTTGTCATCCGGCGGAACATCTGGAAGAACAGTAACCAGAACATGGCAAGAAGGACAAACACCCCAATAAAATCAATAATTGACAGGAGGGTCTGGCTATAAAACTGGTCGACGGTTATTGATGCGGCTTGTGCATACTGGTCTGGCGTCACGATATCCCGTGCGAGCAGTGTCATTGTGAATGCAAAGATCCCGCTCGTAATGCGTTCGAGATTTACCTTGCTGATGGGTTCAGAAATTGTCATGGTGCACCAAAATACCTGGTACATGACTAGTACAGATATTATTCTTTTGTTTTCGGAATTGTATTAATCTGTTGACTATTGGTGGTCATGGAGAAGGGAGGGTCCGGGCAGTGGGTTGTCCGAAAAAGAGTGACCGGGTCCGAAGGGGAGACCGTGGCAGGAAAGTAGTACCGCGTGTATCCACCGGTACCAGAAAAATGGTCCTGTCTGGGTGGGTAACGGTCTAATCAAAAAAATGTTGTAACGGTTATACAATCCTGGCAAGCCAGTCATTTGACTCTTTTATTTTCGCCTCCATCAGGGCGATATCAGGCGAAGGCTTCTGGACCTCTTCGACCGCTGCGTTCATCGAGGTGAGCGCATTTTCCAGGTACCCTAGATCAGTAAGGATCTTCCTGCTCTCCTGCTGCTGACCCGGGGTTGTCGCATACCTGGTAAGATCTTGTGCAAGGCCCTGTGCGGTCTGCACATGTAACTTTGCCTCCCTCAGGTCGCTTGATACGCCCGGCAAAGCACCAGACAATTGTTCAGCAGTGGTGATCGCAGCTAACTTGGAACTGGCGGTACCCATGTATTGCACGACCTGGTTAACCTCACTCACAAGCATTCTCGATGTTGCCACGTATTTATCTGCATCGCCCTGGGCTGATGCCTGTATCGTTGTTGCTTGTGCTAATGCCTGAGTCGCAACCGGTGCCGGTGTGGTTACCTGCGTCGTTGTCGATGGCAGTGTTGCAACCGGCGAGGTTGTGGTCTGAGTACATCCCATCAACATGACCCCAAGTACGAGAAAAACGGCCAAATACCCTAGTCTTCGCATAAATATTAAAATCACACCCGCCTTAATAACTGTTTCTTTTTTTTTATCGAATATTCATTATTAAACACACATGACAACTGCCTTTTAAACCCTGAAACCCGTGAAAATGTTCATCCAAAATCTCCTTGTACGGCGTGTTATTTCTGCATTTTCAACGGAAATAACATGATAGAATAGTAGTGACGGTCCACGATTCAAATGTTGATGATCCCGCAAAGGTCCGTCATCCCTGGTGGAATACATGTGCGGACCAGATGATATATCTTACCTGACCTTTCAAAAAGAAACCTGCAACCCAATGTTTTTATCACGAAGTCCTCCGATATTCTAACGGCAATGCCCCCCCGTTTTTTTTCTGATTAAATCCCGCTACCTGACAGGTGGACAACAGAGCAGATAGTGGTGCCGGAAGGTTTCACTGGTACGATGGGAACTGCCAGGAGAAGGAGACATATCACGGTGATTGTGGGTAAATAACTGGGATTTTTCAAATTAACGCGAAATTGATGAATGGTGATTGAAGATGGTGGTGGGATAAGATAAGTTTGACGGCTTTTTTAATGGGATCTGCACGGTCACCGGATATTGAGGTGTGGGGAGAGCGGGTTGCTGGAACTTAGAAACGAAGCCAGGAACGAATAGGGCAAAACATCAGTCTCAACCGTCCCCACTATTTTTAATCAGGCAGGCAGAACAGAAATTTCCATACTGGCAATCTGCCGGCAGACTTTCGATTCTACGGCATTTGTCCAACGGTCAAACACGAGTGACTGAAAGGGCTGCCAGATAACGACCCAGGCCAGTATCACCAGGACATTCTGCATGAGAAAGGCGATGTCATTATGGGGGAACCTCGTGGTGGCCACCATGCCGGCAAAAGCAGGGATACACACCGCAATCGTCAGCCGGAATTCCCGGAACCCGATCCGCTGGGTCAGTCTTGCATTTCTCTGTAATTCATCTGCACGCAGAAGGAAATGGGCCCGTACCGCCGCCGGGATATCAATCTTCCGCTCCGGGGTCAGGTCGGATGCCGGGAGGTGTATTTCCAAATGGTCATTTCTGCTGGCATGCAGCGGGTCCTTTGCATCGAGCACGGCACGACCGATCTTCTCCTCAGCGCGGTCTGACAGTTCACGTGCGTGTTCCGGGGTCGGGTCATCAGAGTCAAAAAAATGGGCAATTGTCCGGAATGTGACCGGTACAATAGTTTTCTTCATGGGTTTTGTAGTATTTTCCATAACGTTCAGGCCTCCCGGGTACCGGGGATTACGATTCCCCTCTTGAATTATTTGCAGGAACGGTATATCAAGCAGTATGACATGAATTAAACCATAGTACTGAGCTTGGTTTCGGGCATCAAAATCTATCGGCAGTCCGGTACTATCCGGCAACCTGCTACCCCGGGTACCGGGTCTTTCGCCGGGAACACCGCTTCTCCCTGGACCCGTGAATACCCTGCAGGATTCTGGCTTCTCGAGAAATCAGGAACCGTTGGCTATTCAACATCACGCAACCATTGATGCAATACTATCTTTATTTACTCAATGCGCAAAAAACAAAAAAAATTGGGTCCTGGTTATTCTGCTTCGAGCTTTTGTTTTGCGTCCATCAGGGCCTTGACCTGTTCATCAGAGACTTTCGGGTAGGATAGTTTCAGGCCGCTGATGGCAGACGTGATCACTTCGGCAACTAACGTTCTTGCCACCCACTTGTAATCTGCCGGAACGATGAACCACGGTGCATATTCTGTTGACGTCGCAGAAAGCATCTCCTCGTAGGCTCCCACGTACTTGTTCCAGAACTGCCGTTCAGCTAAGTCAGCGGTCGAAAACTTCCAGTATTTCTCCTTGTCATCGAGCCGGGCCAGCAGCCGCTGTTTCTGTTCATCCTTCGATATGTGAAGGAAGAATTTGAGAATGATTGTACCGTTCTGCACCAGATGTTTCTCAAACGCGTTGATATCCTTGTATCTTCCGCTCCAGAACCCGCCGCTGTCCGGTCCGAATTTTTTCGGGAGTTCCTCCATGCGTTCCGGGTGGACACGGACAACGAGCACGTCCTCGTAGTAGGAGCGGTTGAAGATGCCGATCATCCCGCGTTCAGGCAGCACCTTGTAGTAACGCCAGAGGAAATCGTGGGCATGCTCTTCGGCGCTCGGCACCTTGAACCCGTGGACTTCACAGCCCTGCGGGTTCACCCCCGACATCACATGCCGGATAGTCCCGTCTTTTCCAGCCGTATCCATGCCCTGCAAGACAATCAGGATGCTATACTGGTGCGATGCGGCCAGCAATGCCTGGACCTGTTCAAGTTGCGCCCGGTCTTTTTCCAGCATCTTTTCCAGAAGGTCCTGTGCCGTATCCTCGCTCATCTGCTTTAACGTATCATTCTGGGCCCAGCCCGGGTCATAGTTTTTAAGCCGGACTTTTTTTTCGGGCTCAACGATGAATTTATTCAGATATTTTTTAACTTGTGGTCCCTTGGTATCCATATTTTTCACCCATCTGGTATCGGAAAAAATTATTCAGGCAGGGTTAGTCCCGCCAGACTTGTTCATACGGTCGTTTGCTGCAATGATATCATCCAGCACTTCGGTGATCCTGCCCTTGTACTGGGCCATGTAGAGGTTGTAATACAACCCCCGCTTCGCCATCAGTTCCTCATGGTTGCCCTGTTCCATAATGGCGCCATCATCGATGACGAGGATCTTGTCACAGTCCCTGATCGTCGAGAGACGGTGGGCAATCGAGAACGAGGTGACACCCTCCTGGAGTTTCCGGAGCGCACCCTGGATCACCTTCTCGGTCCTCGTATCCACGTTGGACGTGGCTTCATCGAGGATCAGCATCCTCGGCTGTGCGAGCATCGCCCGTGCGATCGTCAGGAGCTGGCGCTGACCCTGCGAGAGGTTTGCCCCGCCGTCTACCAGCACCGTGTTATACCCCTGCGGCAGCCGCTGCACGAAACCATCACAGTCTGCCTGTTTTGCAGCCGCGATGCACTCGGCATCTGTCGTCCCGTCCCGGGCATACTTGAGGTTGTTCATCACCGTATCGGTGAAGAGCAGCGGTTCCTGTTGTACTACGCCAATCTGCCGCCGCAGGCTGTCCTGCGTCACATCGGCGATGTTGGTCCCGTCCACGAGGATCTCCCCGCTATCGATATCATAATACCGGGTAAGGATGTTGACGATCGTGCTCTTACCTGCACCGGTTGGGCCGCATAGGCCGATCTTCATACCGGGGGTGGCCACAAAGTTTGCGTCCTTCATCACCTTTCTGCCTGGCACGTAACTGAAGTTCACGTCTTTAAAGACGATGTCCCCCTTGATCCGGGGCAGTGCGGTGGCCCCGGGCTTGTCCTTCACGTCTGGTTGTGTATCCAGTATTTCGAACATCCGTCCCGCACCAACAAGGGCAGAGACCCAGAAGTTGTAGTTAAAGAAGATGAAGGTGAGCGGGAGGACAAAGAGAAGGCAGAACGAGATCGCAGTCGATAGCGCCCCGAGCGTAATCAGGCCCTCGTTGAGAAGTTTTACGCCAAATACAGCGACGACGGCGATTGAGATGAACGCCGAGATCAGGCAGAGCGGGCTGATGAAAAGGGACAGGATATGTGCCCGGGAGCCGGCATGACTGGCATCAAGGGAGACCCCTGATTCCAGGATAGATGAGGTCTTCTGGTGCCGGTCCGCAATCACCGTCCGCTGTCCTTCCAGCGTCTCCTCGATAATTCCCGTCAGGTCCCCGAGCTTGACCTGGAGCATTGAAAACGACGGGCTTGAGACATGGGAAAGGACCGCAACGAACACCGCCAGCATTGGTATGACCAGAATCGCGACACCCGCAAGTACCGGGCTGATCAGGATGAGTGCGATTATCGTGATAATGAGCATGAACGTGGACTGGAGTGTCAGGGTGAACGGGTTCTGGAACAGGTTGTTGATCGTATCCATGTCGTTCGTCAGCCGGCTCATCAGTTCACCTATCGGCTGCTTGTCAAAGAAGCGGAGCGAGAGGCTCTGCATGTGCTCGAAAAGGTCCTGCCTGAGGTGGAACAGTGCGTTCTGGGTGACGTCGGTCATCAGGCGGAACGCCGTATAGAGGCAGACAAGTGTAACGAAGCTCAACCCAAGCATCTCGTAGGCGGTGCCCATGACCGAACCTTTCCCGTGTGCTGCAAGATTGTTGATCATGTCACCGAGGAGGACCGGTATAAACAGGAATGTTAACGTCCCGATGAACATTAAGAGGAGTGAAGCGAAGAACCTGCCCTTCTGGAGAAAGATATATTTCATGAGACGCCCGACGGACCCTGCCTTTTGTTTGTGCGCTTTTTCTGGTGATTGTGCTGCGTCGGTCATGATATATCCTCCTTTTTCAGTCCGCCCAATTGGGAATCGAAGATATCCATGTACAGCGGACTTGATTTTATAAGCTCTTTATGGGTCCCCACGGCGACAATTTCGCCTTTTTCCAGGACCACAATCTTGTCCGCCGCAAGAGCTGTTGAGACCCGTGATGCGACAATCAGGCGGGTGATGCCGGAGAGGAATTTTGGCAGTGCATCAAGGATCCTACCCTCCGTTTCGATATCAACCGCTGAGGTCGAATCATCAAGGATCAGCACCTTCGGCTTGACCGCAAATGCCCGGGCCATCGAGATCCGCTGCTGCTGGCCGCCGGAAAAGTTCTGCCCTTTCCGGGCAACACGGGCATCATAGGTGTCCTGCTGGTCGCTCACAAAGGTGTCGGCATCGGCGACCTGTGCAGCGGCTTTTGCATCGTCGTAGCTGCTCTCCGGTCTGCCGAACCGGATGTTCTCGACGATCGTTCCCGAGAAGAGGAATGCCTTCTGGAGAGCGATGGAAACGATGTTTCGCAAGTTCTCCTGCGGGATATCTTTTACATCAACCCCGTCAATCAGGATACGTCCGCTCGATGCGTCGTAGAAGCGGGGGATCAACGAAACAAGGGTAGATTTTCCGGACCCGTTCGCCCCTAAAAAGGCAACGGTCTGCCCGGGCTCAATCGTAAGGTTGATATTTTTAAGGGTATCCGTTTCACTTTTAGGGTCATAGCGGAAATTGACGTTCTCGAAGACAATTTTTCCTTTTACACTCCCGGGGGTACATGGTTGTGGTGTCTTCGTGTCCTGCACATCGGGAACCGTATCCCATATCTCTTTTAACCGCCCGGCTGATGCCTCGGCCGAGACGATCTGCGGCATGAGCATGGAGAGCTGCCACATCTGGCCGATGATGATGAACGTGTATTGGAAGAATGCCAGCATCGCTCCAATCTTAATAGTCCCGGCGACCACGAGTGGCGAGCCGAACATCACGAGAAGGGTAGTTGCGAGGCCCATGATGAAGAGGGCGGCCGGCATCGTAATCGCATTGGTGTGGAGCGGGTTGACGTTTGCTTCCCGGTACCCGTCATTAATCGATCGGTATTTTTTAATCTCGTAGTCCTGCCGGACAAATGCCTTGACCACACGGATCCCACCCATGTCCTCCTGGAGATCATTATTGACCAGGTCATACTTCGCCTGCCGGGTCTGGAACTGCTTCTGCATCACGTACATCGCGGTGCCGAATGTGGCGATCGAGAGGATAAGGACAACAACGAGGATCCAGAGCAGTTCGGGACTTGTGATCCCCACCAGTACCAGGGAGACGATGATGGCAAAGGGGGCCATCAACAGGCTTCGGAGTGACAGCTGCACCCCAATATTGATCTGGTAGACGTCACTGGTAAGCCGGGTCAGCAACTCCCCGGTAGCCGACCGGTCGAGGTTCCCGAACGAGAAATTCTGGATCCGGCTGAAAATCCCATTTCGTATGAAGTTTCCAGTTGCTTCCGCGATCCTGACCGCAAAAACCGTGTTCGCCATGCAGAATATACCGGTGAGGACGGCAAAGATGCCGATTAACACCGCGTTTTGTATCACCGCATTGATATCCTGGTAATTGTTGATGATGATCATTACCTGCATCGGGATAAAGATCATAAACGCGACATAGAGGAGAGCAAAGACTTGCGAGATTGCAATTGGTCTCCAGTGGCCACGGTAGATCTGTATCATATACCGTAAGTTTGGTAAGAATGGCACAATATCACCTTCTCTGACCCAATTTCGACCGGGGGCCAGAGACCGTTATATAAGGAGAGGCCTGATCACCTTATAAATCTTGTTAATTCTTAAAAAACGCAATACGGCAATCATTTTTTGGCAGTAGCCATCGATATCATCACACTTTTTTATACGATGCGGGACACCAATGGAATACATTAGGTTAATGAACGATAATTCAGGGAATTAGTAAATTTTCGGATAGCGATCGGTGTACCCTGCTGAAGTTATAGGGACTCGTTTGTTTGTCGTATGGTACCGACGGGCACCGTATCACTATTCATCGAAAAGGGACCTTTTGGAAGTATTTTTTGCCCTGTCACTTGACCGATTATCAGGCCAACCCCGGCACCACTGCCGCCGATGGTAATGACCTCGCATAACAAGGGGGGGGACCGTGATATTCAACGTCCGTTCCCGGTATCATTCACGATGTGTTTCGTAAGTCCATCCTATCAAAGTAACCCTTATTAACCCCGAAATCGAATATATAGGTCGTTATTTGCCCGGATTACGAGGGCACTTTTTTTTATAACGAGGTAGTGTATCACTCCACCCACACCGGGGTACCCCGCTCCTGTTCGTTTAAATCGCCCGTATATACTCCCGTTTACCCCCTCGCGTAATCCCGGCCATTTAATGCGTTTTCATTTTTATTCCGCCAGGAATATGCCCTGATTATCCCCGTGCATTTTTCCTGGTCCAGATCGGCCCGGTTAATATCTGCAGGTGGCGTGATGAGATAATAACTGATATACCTTGTTGCGGACCAATGGTGTCGGTACAACACATCATGTAAACAACCTGCAGTATTCACGCAGATTTACTGTGGGCGTGAAGTCTGGAAAGAAATACGGACTGAGTTTACGATATTAGCAGGTTTAGCATATGAGACGAATAGTACCCGGACGATTGAGCAGAACATTTTTGTCTGGCACTTCAGCAGTCTGGCGAGGAGCTGGAGGGCCTCTGCAGCATCGGGAAGCTTTGACTGGTGCCGGCGCCAACGGTAATACCAATGGATGAGCAGCCCGACAGGACCATGGTGCACCGGATTATTGAGGCTTCCGGACGATCGGTGGAACATTCCCACTCCTTTGCCTGCGTCCCGTTAACTGCGGATGATTGTGAGCAGACCTCCCGGGTTTACATGGATGTATTTCTCAGGGACGAGCCTACCTCCTGCCGCCATGCACCGGATCCGGTGGTTTTTCTGCCGTATGTCCGCTTCTATATTGAGTTCTGCATGCGGAAACAACTCAGCTTTATCGCACGAGACGAAGAAAACCAGGACGTCATTGGTTTTATTCTCTGCAGTGACCTGGCAACCGACTGGAATGCGGAAGAAAAAAATATAACTGCTTTCCTCTCGCATTTCCATGAAACCATTGCCGCGCTTGATGAGCTGGAAATGCGTTTCTTTGACCGCAGTAAAATTCTCCCGGGAACGTTCCTGCACGTCTTTCAGCTGGGCGTCATGCGGGAATTCCGTGGCCGGTCGGTCTCGACCACGCTCATCCGGCGTGTCCTTACCCATGCACGGGAACAGGGATTTTTGCATGTCATCGCCGATTGCACATCGCTGGAATCATGCCGTTCTTTTGAACGATGCGGGTTTTATGAGGTCGAGCGGGCCGCATTCGATACGATCAGCATCGACGGGGCCTTTTTTTTTAAAGGGTTGGAAGGAGGAATTTCTCTTATGGTCCGTGACCTGTGAGCGCTTGAGCCCCTGCCCTCACCCAAAACAAAAGAGGCCTGGTCCTGATTGACCCACCCATGACTCCTGGCCGGATAAATGCGGTGAAAATAAAAAACTGGGCCGTGACATCTCATTTCTGGCATCAAGCGGCCCCGGGATTTACTTCATTCGATTCCCTCCGGCCTCACCCCGGTTAAACGATTCCCTTCCGAACACTTATTCACCCGGAGGCTCACGGTACTTTATGCGTACCTATCTCATTTTATTCATACTGCTCTTCATCCTGCCCTTCGCGGTCTCTGCCGCAGATACTCATGATGGAAATCTCCCCCACGTGGTCATCCTTGCAACGGGTGGAACGATCGCTGGAACTGCCTCATCAGCCACTGAACTGCTGAATTATAAAGCAGGGAACATCAGCGTTGACCAGTTGATCACCTCGGTCCCCCTGCTCTCCACCTATGCCTCCATTGATGGAGAACAGTTCTGCAATATCCCCAGCGACGAGATGACGCCTGCCATCTGGCTCAATCTCTCCCGCCGGGTTAATGAAATCCTGGCAGATCCTGGTGTAAACGGCATCGTCATCACCCATGGTACCGATACCCTTGAAGAGACCGCATATTTTCTGAACCTGGTGGTGCGGAGCGAAAAACCAGTAGTAATAACGGGCTCAATGCGGCCGGCAACCGCGATCTCCGCAGATGGTCCGCTCAACCTCGTAAATGCCGTCCGGCTGGCTGGAGACCCAGGTGCAAAAGGCCGTGGTGTCCTGATCTGTCTGAACAACGAGATCAACGGGGCACGTGACTCCTCGAAGACTATGACCGAAATGGTCGAGACGTTCAGATCCCCTGATTTCGGTTTGCTCGGGTATATCCAGGATGGGAAACCGGTCTTTTACCGAGAGTCAACCCGGCTTCATACCACCGGTTCTGAATTTAACCTGGCCGGGATTACAACGCTGCCAAAGGTTGACATTGTCTATGCCTATGCCGGTATGGACCGTACTGCCATCGATGCATTTTCTGCAAATAAAACCCGGGGTTTAGTCTTTGCCTCGCTTGGAAACGGCGGGTACCCGAAGGTCGTGCAGGGGGCATTACTGGACCTTTCTGCAGGGGGAATACCGGTTGTCGTCTCCTCGCGGACCGGTACGGGGATATCGGTCCCGGATGACGCACCCCTCATCTCGGCAGATACGTTAAACCCACAGAAGGCGAGAGTCCTTCTGATGCTCGCTCTCACGAGAACCGGGGACAATGAAACGATCAGGAAGATGTTCGGGGAGTACTGATCAGATCCCCCCACCATCCCCGGCGGAATACCCCAATGCAACCAGGGGCAGCTGGCTGGAACCGATGACGCCGTTTTCTGGTACTTCGCGATTTTTCAGCCGGTTATTCGTGGGACGTCTCCCCCGAAGGATGGCAGCATACTTGTCTAATTCTCTGCCTGTGAGTGTAACGCTCACCTCCGGTTTCTCTTCAACTGACCCGGGGCTTATTTATGTAGCAAAAGGCACCGGCGTATGGGTCATTCGTGACGGGCCTGGTGCTGTATACGTCCCTGCACCGAGGAACCAGGTCCCATCCACGTCCATGAGATAACTTGCCTTCAGCTCGGTTGTGTTGTTACGGAGCGGATTCCGGGTGAAATAATAGACCGTCCCACTGCCGTTCTTTGCCGAAGTTACCATCTCCCGGATGTGCTGTTTCCCGGTGATATCAGTCGCATTCATCCGGTCGAGCCCAATGAGGTTCGGGCGGTACGGGTACGCAAGCGTGGTCCCGTTGTAATCATAGGCAAAGACATACAGGTCATCCTGGATAAATGAGCTTGAAAGGTTATTGAACGTCGGAATCGCTGTGGCCTTTCCGCGGGAGATGGCATAGGCTTTTGCTTCTTCGACAAACCGGCGGGTCTTGTTGTCGACCATGCTCTCCGGACCCGGGTAAATCCCGGCGCCGATCCAGTAAGTATCATCGACACTGCGGACGTAACTGACCTTGGGTTCGACGGTAAGGTTGTGGGCCGGGTTCACATACAGGTACGATAAGAACCCGCCCCCGTTCCGTACCAGGTCTATCTCGGTCTGCGTGAATTTTTGGCCCGCTGCATCGCTTAACTTGGAGAAGTCCTGCCCCAGCTGGTCAGGCTGGTACGGCAGGGCCAGGATGATGCCATGGTAATCGAGGGCATAGATGTAGACATTGCCCATCACAAACGGACCACTCCGGTTGTTGAATTCCGCGATGGCCGCAGTTTTTCCGTGCTGCCGGGCGAAGTCCACCGCGTTGTCGACAAAGGCCTTCACCTCCCCGGGCGTCCCGGGTTCACTGGGGCTCCGGGGCATGGCAAACCCGGCAGTGCCTGCGTATATCCCGGAACCGAGCCACCACGTGTCATCGACTTTCATGACATACCCGAGTTTCTTTTCGATGGCATTGTTGTGGGTTGGGTTGATGTAATAATACTCAACAAAACCGCTGCCGTTTCGGGCCATGTCCCGGAGTTCCCTGATGAAGAGGTCCCCGGCCGCATCTTTCTCGTAGAGCCGGTTCACGCCGATCTTCTCCGGGTTCACCGGGTGGGCAATGGTCGTGCCGTTGAAGTCGTAGGCGTATATGTAGAGTTGGCCATCAAAGAACGAACCATTTTTCTGGTTGAACCCGGCAAGGGCCTTTGCTCTGCCCTCAGATTTCGCAAAGCAGACGGCCTTCTCGACAAAGCTGACAAGGTCTTCCCTCGTTGCCTGTTTTGTCGCCACTGCCGGAATATCCGGTGATGGAGTGACAGCAGATACCTGTAATGATGACGCTATCGGCTGCTGTTTTTCTGTACACCCGGTGGAAAGCAGGAGAAAGAAGAATAACAGGAAAAGGAGCGAGAAGGGCAGGTACGCTTTCATCCATGATCGTTGGCATCTCCTCCTCTATACACGTTATGAAATTATAGTCTGGGACGGTCTAAAAAGCGAACAATTCTTTCCCGTCTTAGTAAAAAAGGCTTTATCTCACGATTCGCCCGAAACCAGGGACTTATAATATAAAATAGAGGAAAT
>JAPKXR010000376.1 GCA_026394715.1 Methanomicrobiales archaeon
ATCGTTCTGACGTAGTCCCCAGATGTAATCAAATTGCAGTACCCACTCACCTTCAAGTAATCCAACTTCCTGGTAGGATTCAAGATACCCCCCAAAAGACAATAATGGCTTTTTTACCTGAAACAGCCACGGAATAAAACTGCACTGGCTACATGGAAATATGCCATATATGCAGCCATAAAAGCAGACCGCAGCAAAAGCCGTATCCCAGCCATACCAGATCTCGGTTACCCACTCCCGGGCCTGTGCCAGTGGACTGCATTACCGTATCATTTGATGCAACGAAGTTTCGCAGAAGTCAGCGTTCGTAACATTCATCAGGTTGTGTCACGAAAATCGCATTCAAACGTGATCGATTGTTTCACAAACAAACGATAAAAGGTCCCTTGGTATTTTTCATGCCGGCAATCTTCTCCCGGGTGAGGACCTGGACACGGACTTCTGCAGAAAGTGTTTGCGATATATCCCGCTCCAGTTTTGCAACCATAATTCCTGTTGGCAGGGTGTTGGTATACACAAAAAAGTTCGATATCACGTTCCTCCGTGGTTGTCCCTCCAGCCCGGCCCATACATACCACTTCCAAAAAGCCATACCGGTTTTTTGCCTGCTTTAGTAATGCGATCAATATGTAAGAGGCGTTTAATCGTAATAGTGAGGGGGTATAACTTCTTCTTGTACATGCGGACGTCCTTTTCCAGGAGTTCTTCGCTTGCGAGAAGCGCAAGATATGGCGAGGCAAGTCCTTATGACAATTCACTCAACTCCTCCCTGCACCTGCAGCTCCGTCCAATAGCGGAGCTAATATTCAGGAGCAGATAGCAATTGCGCTGATGAATTGCAATCTTCCCGTTTTTTCATTTCCTCTCCTTTCAGGAAGTCACTGGGAGGATATTGGAAAAAATTACAATGGTCTCAACCTACATTCCAGGTCAGGTCGGTCCAGCTGGACTTCGTCCTTCTGCTGGCATGGCCACGAGGACCTCAATTTCCATCCGGTCCTTCCGTTTTAATGCCAGATTCATGGCTGCTTTTTCGTCCGGTGCTTCAAAGAGGACTACGGTATCATACCTTCCGAGCGTCCAGTAGGTGCCCAGGTATCGGACTTGTCCTTTCATGTCATCCTCAATATCCTTCAGGTTCCGGGCAACAACTTCCTTGCTCAATGTTGTTTTGAATTTCACCAATGCAATAAAAAGCATCACTCACCTCATCCCTATGCAGGGTATTTGAGCATACGAGACGGGGTGATATAAAATTATCCTATGGGATACCTTCGTCAACAGATGATAGTTGTAGTTGCGGCAACTAACTCCGATGTTATATGAAAATTCCATTGAAAATTACGGTTGCAGGTCTTAGTTATAGAAACCAGTGAGTTATTCATGGAAAATCTGTATGAGACCGAAGGACCTTACAATTATTACCGTAATTTTTTTTTAGCATCTTCACAAACAATCATTTATAAATTGGCAGATCCCAAAATAGACATGCAGAAATGCCCAGACATAATCATTTTGTGTAAGTTGTGGCACAACGGTGAACTGTTTGGTGTTCACGACAAAACGAGGAATAAATTTCACTCCATCAGATTATATCAGGTCAATGGCATATCATCAGGGTTGAATGCTTTCAACCGGAAACGTTTTTGCACTCCTGCAAATGGAAGTGCTTTCATATGATCATTGGGAACTGGTTTATTATACCTTAATTCACGAATAGTTGCTTAGTCGCGGGGGATAAACAGGTTGTGTGATATTAATATTGTTTTCTGCATTTTTTGTCGGGTACTTGTCCCAGGCGCCTATGAGGGATGTGAAGATGATACAAATCCATACGGTGATAATCCGGGGACTCTGCCGAAATGGCTACTATCCTCCGGCTACAGATTTTTTCGGGGTGCCGGTGCAGGGTTAAGCACCCCTGGCGGTCAGCTTCACAGACAAGTCTACCAATGGCTCGACCTATAGGGCATGGAATTTTGGTGATGGGCAGACTTCAAATGATAAAAATCCGCACCATACCTACCCGTCACCCGGCGTGTATCTCATATCGCTGACCGCAGGTAACGGTTATGGCGGGAATTCGATCACAAAGGCGAACTACGTGGTAGTAAACCAAGCCTCATCTGCACCGGGTGTTGATTTTTGTGCAAACAACATATCAGGATACGCACCATTCCAGGCCGAATTCTCCGATCTTTCCATTGGTGGAACGATCATATAACGGACACGGACATTCGGTAACAATAACATCCCGGCACTAGAAACCATAGCGGCACAGAAAATAGCCCACATCTTTTCAGGAAACGGTCAGTACAATGTAAGCCTTACGGTCACCTCTGAAAACAACGAGTCTGCATCTCTGGAGAAGTCCTATTATATTAGTGTGAGACAACCGGTCCCTGAACACGGTACTATTACCCTCCAGCAGGAGTGGAACCTGGTTTCCACACCACGAGCGTTGAAGGACCAGTAACGGACCGCAAGTCAGGTATTTGCTGGCATTGATTCGGACTCCCGCTCAATATTTTCGTATGATGCAGGGATGAAAAACTTTCACTCATTGAATTCACAGTCTGTAATCGTACCGCTTGAACGGAACTGGGTCTATTCAAAGGTGGAAGCCATCCTGATATTCAATTAACTGGTCACACGACCAGTAGCGACCTCAATACATATGCCTTCAGGCTGGAACCTCATCGGGTCCCCTTTGACTGGACCAGGGAATGCACACGAAAGTTATGCATCAATCGGTACTATCTGGTCTAGCATATTATTTTTCTACCCGGCAACACAACAATACCCATCAACTATCTTCAATGACGGGGGCGGGAAACAGGGGGACCAGATAAATCCGATGCGGGGATACGGGATATTCATGCCGGCAGAGGGCAATTTTACGGTGTTGACAGAATGAGGAGATAGTTTACAAGGCGTTGGCTCAAACCTAAACAAATATATTTTAACCGGAAATATGGTGACGGTAACCCCGTTTATTTTGAAATCCCGCTTAAGTCCCGGGACACGAAACGCCCCACCCGTCAGTAAATTCATATGCCTTCTCTGATTCCCCGACCTACCAGGTGAAACATACCCATATCCGGAACCGATCAGGCCACCGATCGAATAAAAAAGGCATACGGAAACGCCTGAATCTGCTTCCTTTTCTTTAAGTCTACAAATTACTTTTATTTTACCAAAATAACGGCATGAAATGAATTCAAAGCGCGTTTACACCGACCTGTTCGGTGCAGGGCTCGTATATTCATCGTCCAGGAATCAGACAGCCACCAAAATTCGTCCATAGGGGGCTACAGGGCATTGTAACAATTTTAAATTTGAACGTATTATTCAAAATTAAGATTGTATACCCATTTAATTATTCTCAGTTCGTCATTCATGGCCCTTAACGATGAGAAAATAGTATGACCGAAAGGGACCATAGTCATGATGTTTGAAAAAATTCTAACCTTTAAAAAAAGGTCACCCGGGTGCAAAATGTTGACATAAGTCCCCCGTATCTTAACCGGCAGATATCGTACGTGATTAATAGATGAAGCCAACAAATTATTTATCTATTGTAGCACGCGAGGATTGCCACATGATCACCATCATCCAAAAACCAACCGATTCTGTCGGTGATAATTCTACCCGGATGGTCGCTGAAGAACTCACCAAAACCGGAGTACCCTACCAGTTTATTGATATTGATGCCATTGATCCCCTTTCAGGAACCTGCTCTGGTGAACTGATATGGGTCTGCGGTATCCGCCAGGACGAACACCAGTTCGAGGTGATTAATGCTCTTTCTGTAGACAACCAGGTCATCAATTCCCCGGAGTCGATCTTTACCTGCGCAAGCAAAGTCAAGACATCCGCACTCCTACAAAAAATGGGAATAAAAACGCCGGAAACCCTTTTTACTGCTTCAGTTGAAATTGCAGCACGGTTCATTGAAAAGCATCGTTTAGTTGTCTATAAACCTGTATACGGGTATGATGGAAACGGTATCTGTCTCATCAGTTCCGTCGGGGAACTCGGAAAAGGCCCTTATTACCTCCAGGAATATGTCCCAAATAAACAGGATTACCGGATTTTTGTCATCAATGGAAAATCAGTGGGTGCAATTGTACGCCGTTCGGATTCCCTTGCACATAATATTCACCAGTGTGGTATTGGTATCCCGTGCGAGATAGATATGGACATGGATACAATAGCCGGGGAAGCTGCCATGGCAGTCGGTGTTGATTATGGGGGTGTAGATCTCCTCAACGATAAAGAGGGCTATACCGTGCTCGAAGTCAACGGAACGCCCAACTGGCACTGCATGAGTGCCCCGATTCCGAAACTCCTTGCAGCATACCTGGTTACGAAAAAAAGCCAGTCCCGGTGCTGATCACGGGAGATTCATTTTCGCCTTCAATTCACCGATGGAACATCTCGTATCAATTGAAGATGGAGGGAGAAACCAAAGGATTACTGGTAATATTCCATTTCTTTTAATGTTTTTTCTGCCAGTTCTTTCATCCTTGAAGATATCCTGCCTGAGGCTGAAAACTCCACGTCTTTCATGGCATTGGCAATCTCATTGCCGAGAATAAAAATCGCGTATTTGTGCTCCATTTTGCTTTTATGTATCTGGCTGGGGAGAGTTTTAAGAGAATAATACTGGGCGAACTTAAGGTCCGGATTAATGCTCTCAAAATAGTCCTTGATATTCGAGAGCATCTGGTGAAGGATAATTAATTCTTCTTTGTGCATTTTTGGTATCTACCCCCAGATCAAATAGTAAAGTTTATCTTAAATAAGTATGGGGAAGAAAATATTCAAACGATATTTAGTAGCCGGATTGACAGCGGACGCTTTATAATCCCCTTGAATTCGCGTGCTGCCACATACTCCACGTTTAACCCGACCAGGTGATCAAGTAATCTCTGGTTCACCTCACTATCAAGGACAACCCCCTTTACATCACCGTTCATCTCATCGAGTGCCAATTCAACCTCCCCTATTTGCATTTCACGAATGATCTCATAGTCACTCGACAGGAACCGCGCAATATGATGCCCCCGCACTGCCCGCAGGTGTTCGTTGAGCGGCCTTGAGACACCTTGTTTTTCAGCAGGTCGTGGTTTTTCCTTCCGGTCAGAAGGCATGCCTGCAGTTCCGTCCAGATCATCGCCGATTTTCACAAGCGGATGTTTTTCGAGTTTTACCAATGACTCTTCCCCGGATGGTCCATTCTCATCTCCCGTAAAGAACTGATCACGCACGTATTCCACCGGTACCTTGTTCCGGAGTGCCTTGATGACCTCTTTCCGGGTCAGGTCCTCTACACTTTTACCACGGGGCGAGCTGGCAACATAATCAATATCTGCCACCTGTAAGAGTTCCCGGAGGATCAATTCCCCGCCGCGGTCCCCGTCAAGGAATGCCGTTGCAGTTTTTGTACTGGTTAGCTCGATAATAGTCCCGGAAACTTTTGTGCCTTCGACGGCAACCGCATTTTTGATCCCGAATTTCAAGAGGTTGATGACGTCCGCGCGGCCTTCCACGACGATAATCGCATCGGTATCCAGCACATTCGGACCTGCAGGAACTTTATCCTCTCCGATTACGCAGATTTTTTCAATACGGATACTCTCCCGGACATCATCCAGCAGTTCATAGCTATCAATTGAGGCATCGCTGAAATAACCGGTGAGCAACTCCTTCGCTCTTTCAACAATAATCCTGCGTTTTACGACCCGGATATCCTCAATACTTTCAACCGCTACATGAGCTGCGCAGGGACCTACACGGTCGATCGTCTCAATTGAAGCGGCAAGGATAGCCGTTTCCGCACGGTCAAGCGACGAAGAGATCAGGATCTCGCCCTTGGTCTCCCCCTTCCTGCTGGTAACCTGAACATCTATTCTTCCTACACGCCCGGTGCGCTGTAAGTCCCGGAGGTCAAGGTCTTCGCCGAGTAACCCTTCAGTCTGGCCAAAAATGGCGCCGACTACATCAGGTTTCTCGACCACCCCCTCTGCAGTAAGGTGGATGTGAATAAGGTACTTGGTAGTATCAGACGAATACGTAGTAATGCACCCCCATGTATCATGCAATATTTCATGCGCGAGATCATAGGTAGTTCCTAGTGGTATGCAGGATCATTTAAAATGTTTTATATTGTTAACTGATGTCCGTTTTTTATTGACTTTCGGATTATCGATGAAGTGGATATACCGGGTCCAGGACTGGATCAAACCAAAAAAACCGTTCACCAAAGTGAACGGGGGGCCTATAGTTCACCATGTACAATTCCGAAAAGGAACAAAATATCAGGGTTTAAGGCGATTACCAGCGGTACATTACGGTGCCGTATGTTTCCAGTCACAAACGGCACCTTAGCCTGATACGCCTCTTCCGGTGAGCGTGGAACCGCCATGGACTTACCTGACCCTGCAGTCCAATGGACAATCGGGAACAATTTATTGTCAAGGACAATAGGGACGGCGCACAATAGAGGTTCACGCAGGTAGAAGGTTTCAGATTAATTCGAAAAGACTGAGTATACAACGGGTATGATCCCGCTATCTCAAGCTCCCCGCGTGGCGGACACCTGGGTGCAGGGCACTCCATTTTCCTGCAATGATGACCAAAAGCCATTCTCTGCCTTCAAAAACCTTTACTTTATGATTATTTGTCATATCGCAATCTATAAACCCCAATAGAATCACCGTTCCTCTGAAGGTCTAAGACTCACATGAAATATACGAATAAAATACTCGCCGGAATGCTGATTTTTATTGGGACTGCCACATTACTTTTTGGAATTAATATTTCCGAAGCCATTTATCCCGGATACCAGGTAACGCAGGTCATCAGCGACCTTGGTGTGGGTCCTACCGCATGGCTGTTTAATTCAACAATTTTCATTTTTGGTCTGTTTCTCATTATCAGTGCATACCTGCTCCTGAATATCGGGACAAACCGGTATTTCACCATTCTTATCGGATTAGCAGGGATTGGAGCCATTTTTGTTGGGCTTTTCCCTGAAACTCAGGGGATCCCGCATGGAATGGCCGCGACAATGGTATTTTTATCTGGCGGGCTTTGTGCTCTCACCGGATACCACGTCTTCAGGGGCCCGTTTTCAATATTTTCGCCGGTATTGGGCAGTATAACTCTCTTTGCAATGATACTCTTTGCATCAAACCTCTATTTCGGGGTGGGGACCGGGGGGATGGAACGTATGATGGCCTACCCGCTCATCATGTGGGCCCTTGGCGTGGGTGCTTACCTGATGTCCCCTGGAAAATAAGAGTTTTTAATGCCAGGACCCGGCATTTTAGCATCACCAGCCTGGCGGCCACTCATATGGGGAGATAATGTTCTAAAACTTAATTTATGTGCCGTAATCACGATATCCCCGGCAGATGGCCGGCAGAATTATTTTCGCCGAACCACTCCATCTACGAAATGCATCAAAAAGGATTCGTTTGCGTAGAGGATACTGCCATTTGCCGTAGTCTATAAAATTGATAAGGACTTATTTTCCCTTCAGCTCCCCATCAATAAGAGCAATTAGGACGGAGGGGCTTGTCGGTTTCTGTATAATATGGTGGACAAAAATATTCTTTCCTTCAAGATCTTCCCTGACTTTATTCTCCGGCAGACCAGAATAGATTATTACTTTTACATTCTTTAGTTTTTCATCCCGGTGGATCCTTGAGAGGAAATCAATACCGTCCATCCCTGGGAGTTTTATATCAAGGAGGATCAGGTCGGGAGTGGGGACCTTCATCAGGGTATCAAACGCCAGTTCTGCCGAATTTGCAATAAGGGTATCATAGCGGGCAAGGTACCTGATAAAATAGGCCAGGCTATCGGCAATGTTTTCATTATCCTCGATAATAAAAATAAGCGTCATCAACAATATTTTCTGTATCCTGCCTGATAATTCTTTCGTATCCCGGGCAAATCGGGAAGGGTATCACAAATTAGGTTCTCCAGCAGAACACGGGTTGGTCCCTTCGAACCTACCGTCCCTACGCCCCGCTTCCATAAGTCCGGTAACGTAGCGGCCCGTCACAAAATTGCTTTTCAGAAAAAAAATCGATTAAGATACTACCAAACGGTATCAGGGCAGATCAATGTTTTTTTTCATTTTCGGTCTGCATGGCCCCAGTCATTTGTCAAACCATCGCAGGATATTCCCGCACCCCGATTTAAAAGATTGATGACCATTCAGGTCCTGATAGGAATCAACGGGCGAAAATAATCAGACAAAACCAAATAAAAAGATTCCCGGTACGTCCTAAAAGAGACTCATAACATTTCATTCCGGAAACGTTATTGAGAGGGATAAAGAAAGAAAGCGCCGTTTCCAGTTCCTATGAAAACCCCACCGGTAACCATTATCCTTATCCGCTTATCTTGTGCATATACTGCTAATGTTAGAACAGGACGTCCTCTCAAAAATAACAAGGTTATCGAAAGAGCGGACGACTTTTATGCTTTCCGAAATCATTCCGCATTTAAAGGATCCAAAAAAGAAAAGTTACCATAGGGAAATTATTGAAGAAATGAACCGGGCACTCCCTGCACTAGGCCTTTCAATGAAACAGGATGGAAATGATTATGAATTATCCACTAATTTAAAGGGACCCGTAAAAGACAACCTTATCCTTACGCCTGATGATAAGAAACGATTTTGGAAATTTTTTGAGGAACCAAAAGTCCCACGCACACTTGACGAACTGATCAGGGAATACATCACGAAAAAAACAGGAAAAAACTGGGATGACCCCGTCACTCTTGAACGGATACGCCAGGCGGTTATCGCCCAGAAAGGAGATTACTGGCGTGAAGGAACAAAAAAAAAGGTCCAGTACGAACAGGGGTATCGGATTTTTGCCTATCTTGCCTACCAGTTCCCGGTATATTTTATCCAGTTTGAACATATTCTCAGGATGCTGGCCTCTTTTGGACTCTTAAAAGATGACACAACCATCCTTGATATCGGAAGCGGGCCGGGTGTTGCGGCGCTGGCGACAATCGATTTCCTCTCGCGGACCGGGCATGGTAACGCAACTCTCCATGCAGTTGAGCTCGCAGGAGAACAGCGCGAAGCTTTTTCTTTTCTAACCAGCAGGTTTTCAGATGGCCTCACGGGAATCACGATAACCGATCCACTGCCTGAGGATCTCACAACGGTCCCTACCGGAGCCCTCCCACATGGGATTGACCTGCTCGTGTTCCAGAATGTCCTTAATGAACTCACAGGGCTGACGATTAGGCAGAGAGCGGCAAGAGTGAAGGCCCTGTCAGAAGTGTTATCTCCAGACGGCGTAATTGTAATAACCGAGCCCGCAGACATGGTAAATTCATTGGCCATGCGGCAAACGGTGCAGGAACTCGCCATCTCCGGACTCACGGTCATTTCCCCCTGCCACCCAGGATGGACTAAAACATGCAATTCCAAACATTGCTGGAGTTTCATCGAAAAACCACCGCTCCAGCCAACCCGCCTGATGGAAATGGTCGCTTCGTGCAAGGAGTCCTACCGCTTCCTTAATACAGACATTAAATATTCCTATGCCGTCCTGAAAGCGGGGCCACTTCGTACAATACCTGGTAACCATGCGGGTGTCCGGAAAAAGACCGCTGCATTATCGACCCTGTCACGCCATGTGGATCGCAGGATCAATGTCTTTGCGGCAGTGATGTCCGGAGACCTCGGCAACAGCAAAACCCACCTCTGGAAGCTCTGCGACGGGACACCGCAAAAACCCGTGTATGCAGTGATGCCTTCGTACCATCTTTCGACTGAAAATGAATATGTAATGAAAGCAGGTTATGCGGAACAAATTAATATTTCAGGAGTACTTGTCAGGTACAACCCGCACCACGACTCCTATAATCTTCTGATAACGCGGATAACACGGATCATGCCCGCTGGAAACAGTCCATACAGGTGATGATCCGAAAGCCTACCCCGGTGATTGTATAGCTCTTGATACAGGGCCTTACAACGGTTATCGGATCAACAACAACCATAGATTTTCCATCATTTCGACGATTAAAAACGTTTCGGAAGAACTTTGCCTTCGAATCAATGTAATGACGGTTGGCAGGTAGCGACCGACTTTTAAATTCCTGGAAATTATCAGGTAAATTAAAAATTGGAGTTGTACAGAAAACTCTTGCGCCAGAATGTTTATTGACAAACAGAAATAAAAATTAGACCGTATGCCACCCCGGGAACATAAGAATTACTTCTATCTATGTAGTTTCTTTTCGATTCTTCTTGTTTTCTCCCTTCTCACGGGATGCGTGGGTACTGACCAGGTGATCAAAGGCAACAATTCAAGCATACCTGAAATCGTGGATTCCGGCATATTACCACTCCCCAATACCACAATCCAGGAAAATACCGGTGCTGAAAAGCCTGATTATACCGTTAATACCGGACCGTCGAATCATGACCAACTTGAAAAAGCATGGAAAACATTCAGGGTCATTAACACTGACACCAATGAGCGGTACTTGAAACTGGATTTATACAAGAGCGATGATATCAATTACTTCCGTTACCAGATTGTCCCTGAAACGGTCAGGAAAATCGAATTGCTGCGGTCTGACCTGTACCAGATAGAGCAAGTCAATGATGATGAAAGAAATGATACCGAAGAACTCATTGAAATTAAGAATTAAACGATTCTGAAATATGAGGGGCTTTCCACGGTAATGCATGCGACCCAGTACGTGGCCATTGGAGACCCGGTGAAGATGAAAGCTGAGCTGCGCAAAGCCAAATTCCAGATAATGGACGCGCTCGATATCATCAACGATCGGGAAATTTCTGAATACCCGAGTATGTACCGTGACCTGGTAATTGCGGATAAACGCGAGCTTGACGATACGGCCTCGCAGGTAGATACTTTCATCCGTTCCGTATACCTCACACCGCCAATATGGGGCTCTGGAGCCTGATTTTTTATTTTTTCCCTTGCTTCATCCCGTCATTATCAGGAGTCAACCTGATGTCCCCAGGACTAAAATCCACGGCATAATTTCCATATCTTCATTATCACGGCGGGATAATACATCATGATAATCCTTGGGACCATCAGGAGTCACCCCATTTCAGGATTAATGCGTGGGATTTCCTGCAGTGACCTCGGAAGTGTGATTCATCGTGGAACCTTTGCAAGAACGGTGACCAAAAAATGAAGCATATCATTTCGATACGTGACCTTGACCGGCCATTTATCGATGAACTGATCAACCACGCCAATCATATTGCCTCGCAGCATTTCAATGCAAATTCATTAAGCGATAAAATCCTCGCTCTTCTCTTCTTTGAACCAAGTACCCGGACTCGCATGTCATTTGAAGCAGCCATGGCGCGTCTTGGGGGGACTTCGATTTCGGTAGGAAGTATCGAAGCAAGTTCTATCTCCAAAGGAGAGACCCTTGCCGATACCATACGGGTGGTAAGCGGATATGCCGATGCGATTGTTCTCCGACATCCAAAAGAAGGTGCTGCAAGACTTGCAAGCGAATTCTCTTCCGTCCCGGTGATTAATGCAGGGGATGGTGCGGGGCAGCACCCGTCGCAGACCCTGCTCGACCTCTATACAATTCAACAGTCCCTGCCTCTCGACGGAATAGACGTGGGAATGATCGGGGACCTTAGGTATGGGCGTACTGCCCATTCACTCACATATGCGCTTTCCCTGTACCGGTGCCGGATCCATGTGATATCACCAAAAGGACTCGAACTTCCTCCCGCGCTTATCGGGGAACTCCGTGACCGTGGAACCGAAGTGATTGAACATGAGCATGTGGAAGACATCATCAAAGAGCTGGATGTTCTCTATGTGACTCGTATCCAGAGGGAACGGTTCCCTGATTCGGCATCATATTTCGATGTCTCATCAAGTTACAAGGTAACGACTGAACTGCTTGAAGGTGTAAGGAGCCACCTCATCGTATTACACCCGCTCCCGCGCGTGGATGAGATTGATCCTGAGGTAGATACCCTCCCCTATGCCAGGTATTTTGAACAGTCCCGAAATGGTGTCCCGGTGAGGATGGCGATGCTGCAGGAGGTATTAAAATGATCCGGTCTGTGCCTCCGCCTGAAGGTCTCCTGATCAGCCCCATCAAAAATGGTACGGTTATCGATCATATTACTTCGGGTGAAGCACTGAATGTATTGAAAATCATTGGAATTACCGGGACCACAACAGAATCAGTGAGTGTCGCAACCAACGTATCAAGCGGAAAAACAGGGAAGAAAGATATCGTAAAAATTGAGAACCGCGAGCTGCGAAAAGAGGAGATGGACCGCATTGCTCTTATCGCCCCCCATGTATCGATCAACATCATCCGCGAATTCAAAGTATTTGCAAAAAGGGGAGTGGAGCGACCCAAATTTCTCCTGGGAGTTGTCAGGTGTCCTAACCCTGGGTGCATCACCAACGCACATGAACCCATCAGCAGCAGGTTCGAAGTCCTACCGAATGTCCTGCATTGCATGTACTGTGACTGGTTGATCACGACCGACATCACGGGCCATATGATTTAGTCGAGAAAACATCGCTACGGACGATTAATCGGGGATTCCGTCCTCTTCCTCCCATCCTGCAGGTATTGTGATTACCGTTGCATTTTTTTCTCGTTGTGTGATTTTTCATGGATCCGGACGAATACACCGATCACCTTATCATAATTATCAGTAATAGGCTGTGCTTTCAGCGCAACCTCCCTCCTCTTCCCTTTCAGTGATATAATGGCGATATAGTTCTCGATACCAATCACCATACTCTCGCGGATGATATCCCTGACAGGATCTTCAATTCGTTCGCCGCTTCTCGTATCGACAAGCGTGAGCAGCTGGTTTAAAGGGACCATCGTTGCCTGTTTCCTTTTTACCTCAACTAATCTCTCGGCATAGGGATTCATGAGCAGGACACGCCCCCTTATATCGGTAATGATTACCGCATCAAGTAGTGACATGATATTGTGTGAGACCCGGTCCTTTAATCCTCTAAGATGCCGCAAAATGTTATGATTCGCAATGGCAATCTCACAATTTGTAATAATAGTCGTCGTATTGAATGGAATCGTGACAAATCCATATGGTCCTGCGGACAATGCCCGGTGGATAATCTCATTGTCCCTTTTTTCCGAGATAAAAATTACCGGTGTATTAAACACATGGTTCAGGTAATATGCCGTAGTAATGGCCTCCATTTTGCCGGGAAGCGAAACATTCATCAGGACCAGATCGGGGTTATGCTCGGCAACTAACGCAATCGCGTCTTCACCAGCCGATACCTTACCCGTGATCACATATTCTTTACTAAGTAACATTCCCTCAAGAAGGTGAGCGATTATTTCATCATTTTCGACTATTAACACTTCTTTCATTAATTTCATGGTTTTTCCCGATAACGTCATGTACTAATTTTGTCGGAGTTTATACCGGTCAGGCGTCCATGCTCGTCAATTTCACCGCGATATATGCGTGTACTGGAAATCCAGCGGTGGTCTTCCGCGAGTACGCAGGTAATCTGGTGAATATCAACCTTGTGCAGTCCGGCTTCATGACGGAGACGATTAATCTCAGTTGCCGCCGCAAGCGTTTCCTCCGAGACAACAATCGCGTCAAAATCGGCATCCAGCGCTGAACCATACCGGTCAGACAAGGCTTCTATGTGCCATGTTATATCATAACCCTGGTTTTTTATGAATGCTTTTAAATTATTTTCCCGTTCTTTGTAAGGGCGTACGGGATGGCTTTTAACACTCGCGAATGAATCAGTGGTCAGACCGATTATTACGAGGCCATGAGAAGTTGCAAGGTCAAATGAACGGGCAAGGAGTTGTTTATGCCCATCATGCAGCGGATCAAATGTACCCCCAACCATAACCTTCATTCGCTTGAATCGTTAAACTGCTATAGTATTATGAGTATGGATAAACGCATCGGTACTTCTGGTTTTATTGCACCAAATGCCACCGTCCTTGGTTCTGTAACTATCAACGAACACACAAGCATCTGGTTTGGTGCCGTTGTCCGGGCCGATAAAGATGAAATTTTCATTGGGGCATTTTCAAACGTCCAGGACAATGCAGTTATTCATACCAGTAAGGGGTTTCCGGTCCATATCGGCAACCACGTCTCAATCGGACATGGTGCGATACTCCACGGGTGCAGGATTCATGACCGCGTCCTTGTCGGAATGGGGGCAATCGTCCTGAACGGTGCAGTTATTGGTGAAGATTCAATTCTTGGTGCCGGCACGGTTGTTACAGAAGGAGCAGATATACCCCCTGGCTCACTCGTACTTGGCGTGCCGGGAAAAGTGATAAAGCCAACGACACCTGAACAGAGAAAAAACATATTGAACAATGCAGAGAGTTACATGGAACTTGCACAGAGGTACAGGGATGCATGAAGTGGTCGTAATCGGGGGCGGGGTGACCGGGATCCAGGCCTCCCTCGACCTTGCCAACCATGGAATTATCGTACATCTCGTAGAGCGGCAGCCTTCAATCGGCGGTCACATGTCCCAGTTAGACAAAACGTTTCCAACGAACGACTGCTCGATGTGTATCCTCTCC
>JAPKXR010000201.1 GCA_026394715.1 Methanomicrobiales archaeon
CGGCTCATCCCCCAGTCGCTGATCTTGGGAACACCATGGCTGTCAATCAGGATATTATGGGGTTTGATATCGCGGTGTATGATCCCCTGTTCGTGCGCATACGCAAGGCCCTCCGCAACGCCGGAAATGATTTCTGCTGCATCTCTCACCGGTAGCGGGGTCTTTAAGTCTGTCAGCCCGGACTTCACAAATTCCATCTCCACGAACGGAATGGGGAGAATGTTCGCCTCGATGATCTTGACAATGTTCGGGTGGCTTAGCCCTTCCCAAGCGAGGATCTCCTTCAAAAAGCATTTCCCTGTGGTATCATCGAACCGTATCGGTATTTTGACGGCGACCATCATGCCGTCTTTCAACCGCACTGCCCGGAACACATGGGAGATACCGCCCATCCCGACGAAATCGACACTGGTATAACGATCTGCAAGTTCCGGTGGGAACATATCGGGTCTTGTTGCCGTTGAGCGCCGATAGGGTTCGTACTGCGAGGACACTCTCGTCTCGTCACCGTTAAAAAAATTAAAAGGGAACCTATGTTTATGCACCTCCAACGCAAGAGAGTGGTCCTGCCAGAGGGCGAGCAATGTGGATACCGGAGCCGCTATAATGGTCACCACGATGGGCACGAGGAACGGCATTATATCAACATGTCCAAGCAGAAAGAGAGAGATCAGCGTAACAAGGAGTGTAATTACGCCAATCACAACATGTACCTTCAGTGTCCAGCGAAGGGGGCGGGACAGAAGGGATCCTACGGCAAGTGCCAGTGCAGAAAATATCAGGTATGCCCCGAACAGTAGCACAATTAAAAATGGGAGGTAAAGTGGATTGTCGAATGCCGGAAGCTGGGCCATCATAAATGAAAGGACGAAAATCAAACCAATTCCACAAGCAGCCTGCCCGATTGCTACCCCAACCCTGACCATGAGTGGCTGGGGGAACGACAGGTAGCCAAGCCCGAGATAGTCATGGACAAGCAGGATGAAGAGGGGAATTAATGCAATAAATAGGAAAATTATCACATTCGATGGCGGAAAATTTATGGCCGGGAGTCCCGCTGGAGGTTGATAAGGGATCCCGGTTATATTCGCAGATCCGTTCGCCAGGGTATCCGATCGAGGTGTTCCGGCAGAGCCAATGATACTCGTATTGTTTGTTCCCGAGTCCTGGATTGTATTCGTCTGATTTGTACTATTGTCGGTGGAGGTTGAGTTGGGTACGGCTAACCGCACCGGTACTATGAATGAATACAGCCACCCGAGTAGATCCCGGGTATTTGAAGGCTGAGTTATGGTTGGGGTAATTGTTGGGGTAGGGGTAGGGGTCGTATTTTCGACTAGGTAAATCTTTGGGACGATTGCCGTCTTACTACTTTCCACAGACACCGAATCATTGGTATAATCATGATATCCCGGCAAAGTGAGCCGAAATACATGCGGTCCAACTGGAACATCATACACAGTAGCGGGGGTTATCCCACGCGAAGTTGGATCTTCATCGATGAAAATTGATGCACCCCTCGGGTTCGAATCGAGGTAAATGGATCCGTTGTAACGGGCAAACGTCACATAGAGGGTATGATTAGAGAGATCATTTTGAGACGGGTAATATAAATAGTCACTATGTTTTGACACATTTCCGTCAAATGTCAATACAATGTAATACTCGGGATCGGCTTGAATATAAAACCCTGTGCCACTAGGTTTAATTCCCGACGGATCCATTGTTCCATGACTTCCCGCTGTCGCGGTAATTTTATATAGGGGTGCCGCAGTTGTCACTGAAACCGCGAACATCAGGCCGATGAATAGGATATACAGAAGGGCCCGGGTAAAACCGAACCTATTTCGAGCCAGTGAATTCATATTTAGGTAAAATTACGATGATATATGTCTATTCTCTTCAGGCATTGCCTGGCATGATAACAAGGAGTTTTGCACCATATATCCCCTTTGCCAGTTCTACCAGGTCCCCGTCATGAACGGGTACGCGTTTTTCAGGTGTAACGACAACCGTATTCACCATTGTCCCACCCGTGCTCCCTGCATCCTCGATATACCACTGCCCGCTTTCTTCAATAAATTTTCCATGCGGTTTTGATACCCGGCTGACCGCTGTATACTCTGCAGAGAGTATGACATCCTGGCCAGGTTGATAGCTGCCGGACCTCTTTGGGTCAACGCGGCCGATACGCACTTCGGTACCGGAAAGCTGGAAGACCCGTCCGTCCTCGGGACCCCCAAGCATCACGACCGATGGCGTCGGAGCGAGAAGCTCTTCCGCCACTCTTCCCCTGACCGCATCGAGCTGTTCCCGCAGCTCTGTATTCGCCGGGTTGATCCTGATATTCGAGAACAGGCCGAGGTTCCGGACAATTGCTTCCATTGCCCCGGGTATAAGGGAATATTTCCAGACTGGGTGGACACCTTTTGAAGTTGCCTGCCCAAGTCCGGCTTCTTTTTTAATCAACCCGGTGCTGAGGAGTTTATCCAGGTGCTTTTTCGTGTTTTCATAGCTGGTATCAATCTCGGCAGCAATTTTTCTGACCTCTTTTGGTCCCTTCTCAAGCATCTTCAGAATTTTCAAACGCTGGCGGTTGGACAGTACCTCGAGGTACTCTGAGAGCTCAATAAAATAATCATCATTATCCTCGAGGACAATTGTCTGGCTCTGGTCTGTACCTTTTTCTTCCAATTGTAACACCCACACTTACGTGATATCGACTACTAATCAGGGGTATATTTTCTGTACCATCTATGTTACTATCATATTTAGAAGGTGATATCTTGCCTTTGTGGTCAGCTCTACCTGGTAACGAGTCAAGTGAAACGATTCAAAAAACCAATAGAGATGTACGTGAGACTTCATGAGAACGGGATGTAACCAATACGGGTGAGCGGGGAGTAAATGGTCCGGACTGCACCGTATTTTTTTTAGATCATTTTCCCGGAAGACCCAAACGCAATCTCCACCCGCTTTTTCAGCGCTTCTTTCGGATACACACCGGTAACACGGTCAACCAATTTCCCCCGCAGGAAGAAGATAAGGGTAGGGATCGCGGATATTGTAAACTGGCCCGAGATGGCAGGGTTATCGTCCGTATTGCACTTTGCAAATGTTACACGGCCGGCAAATTCCCGGGCCAGTTCTTCTACCACAGGGCCAACACTGCGGCAGGGACCACACCATTCTGCCCAGAAATCCACCACGAGTGCCGGATGCGCGTGTAACAGTTCAATGAAATTGACCTGGTCAAGGTGCAGGACTTTCCCTTCGGACTGCACCCTTATCCGCTCCTGCATTTCCATTAACTTCTTCTGCCGGATCTTTAAGAGCTCATCATCCATACCACCCGTATCGTCCGCTGGAATTATTAATCCCTCGTTCACGTCAGGCTCCCGGCAAAATATGGAGTGTGAGTAAACTATAAGAGCAGAGAGAGGGTATATAATAACCTCCAGAGCAGCGAGGTAGGGTAGTCAGGATATCCCGACGGGCTCATAACCCGTAGACCGATGGTTCAAATCCATCCCTCGCTACTGGTTCTTTTAGAGATTTTTTATTTGTAGCAGACATGCCAGAAAAAAACTTTATTTATCCCGGTGTGGACAAACGGGCCAGAAGGTGGAGTGAAACAGGAAACTCCACGCCCTTACCATAACAGTGGCGTAATGGGAACATCGGTGCCCGGGAGATCTCCTTACGATAATGCAACGCAGCTTTGAAGCCTTGTCCTTTCTTAACCCTTTCTAGAATGGTGCGGAGTCAAAATTCCGGGCTGAATAGTGCTCCCGTTTCGAGTCATACCCTCGGGCCAGGTAACGTAGGGGTGCAATAAACCAGGTCCATTGAGGGCCCGGATCCAAATGAGACAAGGAGATATCGGAGTTATTTAAAAATAAGGCAGAAAATTGGTTATTTTGAGAAACCATGTGAAATGACGGCGGTAAGGACGTAAAATCAGGACACTTGCAGAAAGGGGGTTAGTAAAGGGTGGAACACTGATAGTAACCCGCTTATTTTTGAAATAAAGAGGCTGGAAAATGGTGCGAATTTTTTTCAGGCTGGCCTGAATTGGGTTGGTGCTTGTATATGAAAGGGCGGACACGACTTTAGACAGGACGGGGATGAAAATTAAAACAAAGGGGTAATATCATTGAGACGTTTCTTGAAACCGCGTTGAAATGCAAAGAAATTCAATTCCTTCGGCGGGGCGGGTGTAACCCAGGGTCAAGATATTCAGGGGGCATCGAGTGGTTACACGGGATTTTGCACTAATTCGAAGACCTAAGACTGGAGTCATCCTTTCCTTGCCACTGTCACGATAAACGTCCTGTTTTTGTACACCACATCTACATCAGAGAATCCACACTCCTGCAGCCAGCAAAGTTGGGATGAGAGTTTTTCGTTCCGGTCAAGCGTGTCTCTCCGCCTTAGTATCTCCAGGCGCTCCTTTTCACTAAGCGGCCCGCGTGTAACAAAATTGTCCCAGTAATCCAGGTACATCTGCCGGAATAGCAGGGTCTCCCCGTCTGCCTGGTCCGCATTGATAAACATCCCACCCGGTTTCAGGGCAGAAAAAATCCCGTGGAACAACTGGTGCTTGTCATCACGGGAAAGATGGTGGATCGATAAGGCAGAAATGACCAGGTCATAGGGCCCGCCAAGCGGAAAACTGCGATAGTCGCTGACCACGTACCTGATATGGTTTAGGTGGGAGAAACGTTGACGTGCCAGGGCGAGCATGTTCTCTGAAATGTCCATCAGGGTAAGGGCTGCACCAGGGAATTTTTCAAGGACCAGGGCGCTCATCAGGCCTGTACCCGCACCAATATCAAGGATGGCGGGGTGCGGGCCTTCTGCAACCGCAGCCCAGACTGCTGCACCATAATACTGGTGAAGGTCAGGGATGATATGTACCCGCTGACCGTCATATTCCTGTGCAATCCTGTCAAACGCGTCCCTGATCTGTTCCATGAAATTCACACTCCATTTTTTTTACGCTAAAAATGGTTACGCCATTTTTGCAGCGCTAGTATGCCTGTGGCCTGTGGCCGACCTGTTTTATTCCTCATGGACTAACCGGTGATGTTTCCTGCATGGCCATATAAACCAGAATAGAGGTTATAATCAGGCTGAACTATGGTAGATACCCCATAAATCGAGGGATCCCGGGTTATAGACCCTCTCCCCCGAACGACTCAAGCCTCGACTGGTAGGTACCTTCAACAAAATCAACCACGGTTTCATGCGATTGTTCGCCCTCGATCGGGACCGGGTAGCATCCCGTCAGGCACCCGGTGCACAGGTTACTCCGCTCCTCCCCGATAGCGGCTATCAACGCTTCGATTGAGATGTGGTGAAGGGAGTCCGCCATAATGCTGTGCCTCACTTCCTCCTCGTCTTTGTTGCTGGCAATAAGTTCACCCCGGTTCGGCATGTCGACCCCGAGATAGCAGGGGGCACGGATTGCAGGGGAGCCTATCCGCACGTGGAGCTCCTTTGCCCCGGAGTCCCGCATCATCTCGATAATCCGGCGTGAGGTGGTCCCCCGTACGATACTGTCATCCACGAGGACCACAGATTTGTCCCGGAGGTGCTCTTTGATCGGATTTAATTTGATCCTGACCGCATTCTCCCGCTGTTTCTGGGAGGGCATAATAAAAGTCCTGCCCATATAACGGTTTTTCATCAGGCTTTCAACAAATGGAATATGAGAACGCTGGGCATACCCGATCGCATAGGACGTGCCTGAGTCCGGAACTGCACCCACACTGTCAGCAATAATCGGGCTCTCCTCGAATAGTTTCGCCCCGATATTGCGCCGCACATCGTATACCAGTGCACCGTCTATCACTGAATCTGCCCGTGCAAAATATATATATTCAAAAATGCAGTGGGCATGCCGACTGGCCACGGCTACCTGGCTGCACCTCATCCCCTGCCCGTCAATCCTGACCAGTTCCCCGGGTTCCACATCCCGGATAAAGCTCCCGTTGAGGGCATCAACCGCAACGCTCTCCGACGCGAGGATGTACCCCTCTTCCAGTCTTCCAACACAAAGCGGTTTGATACCGAGCGGGTCGCGGAACCCATACAGTATGCCGTCAACCATGAGAATTACCGAGTAGGACCCCCTGAGTGTTCGCATGCAGTGGAGCACCGCATCCTCCACGCCTCCCGAGCCCCTGATCTCTTCGGTGATCAGCTTTGCAATGATCTCGGTGTCAGCAGTAGTGGAAAAAATCTGTCCACGCTGCTCATAGAAGTCCCGTAATTCGGCTGTGTTTACCAGGTTCCCGTTATGCGCAATCGAGATTTCATGGTTTTGAAAATGGAAATTAAAAGGCTGCACATTTTCCGGGCGGTTGGCCCCGGTTGTCGGGTACCGGACATGCCCAATTCCCACATTACCTTTCAGGGTTGAAAGGATGGTCGTGTTGAACACATCAGCGACCAGTCCTGCCGCTTTGTGTTTGTAAAGGCAACCTTCTTCATCGAATGTCGCGATGCCAGCACTCTCCTGCCCACGGTGCTGGAGAGCGTACAGTGCATAGTATAAAGAAAGGGATGCACCGCCAGCATCCACGATGCCAACGATACCGCACATGTCAGGAGCCCTCTAATGAGTGGGCAATTTTGGTCGCTTATCCAGCCATCTTACACTGCGCATTCTGCTGCTTTTCCCGAACCCGCACGCAGAGCAGGTCTTATGCCGGCAGTGGTAGGATATACTGCCGCAGCGCCTGCACGCAATGTGAGTCTTCTTGTTCCGCTTTCCCATTGAGGGAGTTCCCTTTGACATAGCATTTCACCTGGAAAAATTTTCCACTTATTGTTGTTCAACTGAGGGTGATATATAGATCACATTGTCTCCACGTACGATGAGTGTCCCGACATTTTTTGATATGTCGTTCTCCACATCTGTGGCTTTTTCAAGCACAAGGTTCATGTGCACGTCATACCCCTGAAGGATTCCTCGAAGTTCCCTTCCCCCTTTGAGAGATACGATAACAGGCTGACGATTCAGCACCAGGTCCAAAATATCCAACGGCCTTTTTGTCATACAATTTACCCTGTTTACATCGCTTTGGAGTAATACATGTGAGTGAGGAGGATACTTAAATATAACGTCCATGATCACTTCTACCACCCCGGTTACGAAAAACAGGTAGCCGGGTATTCACCCTGCTAAACCAAGGGGATCTGCCAGATCTTTACGGGTTTCTCTGATTCAATAGAACATTCAAGACGGGCCGGTGGAAGAGATACATTTTCTTTCACGCATGCCACATACAATAAACCGGGACAGCCATGTCAAAAATCCAGCTGAAAAAAAGACATACCCTGAGAAAGTCCCAGGTATCAGTCATCTATTCACGACTGAAATCGGAGATTGGTGGGGCGGAATCCCGGTTTCATTCTGACCAGCTTGAGATTGTCGAGACGAGTACCTCGCTTAAACTCTACATGGTCGATAAGAAGCCGCTCCTCATGGACCTCGACGGGGTAATTTTTCCAACACTGAGAGGGCTCCTCGAGCAACCGTTCACCGAGCGGCGTATCGTGGTCGATTCTGGTGCAGTCCCTTATGTCGTGAATGGCGCAGATGTGATGCGCCCCGGGATCGTTTCAATTTCGGACGACATAAAAGCGGGTTCACCCGCCCAGGTGGTCGAGGAGCGGCACGGGAAGCCGATCGCGATCTGTATTCCCCTTTTTGATGCAGGGGAGTTGAGGGAGAAGACAACCGGGAAGATGTGCAGGAACATCCACCATGTCGGGGACGAGATATGGGCACTTGAGTATTAACCCCGGAATTTTGCAGGTTCTTTTTTCGTCCTGGTAATTTTTGCCACCCCACAGAAATCGGGGGGGACAATAAAAACAAAAAGAGAATTTACCAGATTTCTGAATAGATACCATTAAATAAAAATCAATATACCATTTTTTTATGGGAAAAATATTCGATACTCTTCTTGGGAAGTCCAGCATCCCAGCCGTTGAAGGCAACTACATGGAACTCAATCTCGAGGACTATGAAGGCAAGGAGGATGCCACGGCATTACTTGTTAAAATCGCAATGATTTCTGATATCAAAGACAGCCCGAAAATCAAAAATGAGATCTATAGTGGTAATATCGTGATCGTGGACATCAGCAGGCTGAAGATGGACAAGATTATGTACGAGCGGGTACTCAGGGACTTAAAAGAAGTAGCAAAAGATGTAAACGGGGATATTATTGGACTTGGCGACCAGCGGTACGTTGTTGTGACACCACAGGGTGTCAGGATCTCCCGAGATAAGATTGGCGGAGCGGTATAGTGCGGACCGTTGTCCCGGGTCCGTGCCCGGTATGTAATGCTGATATCGAGTACCTTTATCAGACGGATAATATCCCGTATTTCTCTGATATCATTATTATCCGTGCCCTTTGTAACAAGTGCGGGTACCGCTATGTCGACACCCAGGTGCTGACCACCCAGGCACCAGGACGGCAGGAGTTCCACATTGAGACACCGGAGGATTTAGATATCCGTGTTGTCCGGAGCATGGAAGGAACGATAATGATACCGGAACTCGGGGTCAGGATCGACCCGGGACCGGCCTGCGAGGGATTTATCTCCAATACGGAAGGGGTCCTCGACCGGGTGGCGGGAGTCGTTGAGGGCTTAATTGCCTGCGGGAATGAAAACGAACGGAAAAATGCCGAAAAATTCCTTGAGTCCATAGCGGCAGTGAAGAGAGGAGATCTCCCGGTAACCCTCATTATCGATGACCCTTCCGGGAACAGTGCAATTATTTCCGAAAAAACTAAAAAACTCCCCTATCCCGAAGAGGAAGATACAGGAGAACGGGAGGAAGAACCGGAAAACCCCTCGGAATAATCTGTTGTGGTATCACCTTTTTTTCGATTATCCGGTGCCTGGCGAAAACCCCTTGACAAAAAAATGATGAACCGGGTTTGGTGAAGGGGGGCAGGGAGATTTTGCACCTTCCCTGCCAAGATCTGATCCGGCGGTTCAGGTGACCGGTGTGCCGTGCAACCGGATGCCCGGTTGTTCCGTCACATCACCCACTACCTTCGCACCCGGGACCTCACGGAGGACATCCCCTGCCCTGTCGGGGGCCACGATGTAGGCATAGCCCATCCCCATGTTGAAGGTGCGGTACATGACCTCGTCCGGTATCCCGCCACTCTCCTGGATCCAGCGGAATATCTCCTGCCGGGGCAGCGGGTTGCTGAAATTAAATCCATACCGGGAGAGACGGGTAAAATTGAGCAGCCCTCCACCGGTGATATGGCACATCCCATGTACTGCCACCTTGCGGTTCACATCCAGGCATTCGTGGTAGATTCTCGTAGGTGTAAGGAGTTCCGCACCAAGAGCCCGGCCATTCCCAAGCCTTGCTTCGTACCCGCCATGCTCTTCTGCAACTTTCCGGGCGAGCGTGAGACCGTTACTGTGGATACCACTTGAAGGGACTCCGACAACCAGGTCCCCGGGTCGTATCGTTTCACCGTTCACCACTTTTTCCTTGTCCTGGATCCCAAGGCACGTGCCGGCAAGGTCAAGTCCATTCACAAGGCCACGGAGCGTGGCAGTCTCGCCTCCCACAATGTCGATGTTTGCCAGCCTGGCCCCTTCATTCAGACCAATACCAATCTGTGCCATTTTTCCGGTATCGAGCTGATCGGTTGCAATATAATCTACAAATGCGATGGGTTCGAGGTTCATCACGTAGAGGTCGTTCACGTTCATCGCAATGCAGTCGATACCTACGGTGCTCCAGTCGTGCATGTGGTCGGCAACAAGCATCTTTGTCCCCACGCCATCCACGGTGAGGGCGAGGACCTTGTCACCAAAATCGATGAGACCTGCATAATGCCCGACACTGCCAAGCATCCGGTTCTGCCCGCTCCGACGGTAGCGAAGGTTGCTGATCAGTGACTTCACCGCTACCGCCTCGAGGTCGATATCAACCCCGGCGTCCCGGTACGCGTCCTCAGTCATCACATTCCTCTGACAGCATAAACTCGTCATGCAGCACCCGTACTGCACGTGGCCCGTCCTCCTGCTTCACAACGAAGGAGATATTTACTTCCGACGAACCCTGCGAGATCATCCGTACGTTGATATTTTCCCGGCCAAGCGCCGTAAAAATCCGCCCGCCAGTCCCTTTCGCACCGGCCATGCCGGAGCCGACAACTGCCACGGCACAGACATCCCGGTCGAGTGTCACCTCACGGACAATCCCCTGTTTTGCAAGTGCTGCGAGTGATTCAGATGCGGCGGCTGCCTGTGCCTCGTCTATAATAAGCGAGATATTCGCCTCCGACGACCCCTGTGAGATCATCATCACGTTCACTTCACTATCAGACAGGGCTGAAAATATTGCTTTCGCAACGCCCGGCCTGCCGATCATCTGGGCACCGTTGATATTGATGGCGGCAACTTTTTCTATGTAGGTAATCGCCTTGACAACCCGGCTGTCGTCCCGGACGTTCCTGATGATACAGGTCCCGGGGTGATCGGGGTTGAAGGTGTTCTTCACCCTGACAAGGATATCCTTCTTCATCGCCGGTTCGATCGACCGAGGGTGCATTACTTTTGCTCCGAAGAACGAGAGCTCCATCACCTCAAGGTAGGATACCGAGTCAAGGACACGGGCATCGTTAATCACCCGCGGGTCTGATGTCATGATTCCGTCGACATCAGTCCAGATCCAGATCTCGTCTGCGTCAATCCCGGCACCGATAATCGCTGCGGAATAGTCCGAACCGCTCCTGCCGAGCGTGGTCAGGACCCCTTTATCAGTACACCCCATGAATCCCATGATCACCGGGACCTGGCTGGAGAGGAGAGGAACTATGGAGCGTTGTATCTTTTTCTCACTTTCCGGAAGCGCCATCGCTTCACCATGCTGTGCCGTGGTCAGGATCCCCGCCTCGCACCCGTCAAGGACGGACGACTGGATCCCCTGCTGCCGGAAGGCAGCACTCACCACAAGTGAATTGAGGCGCTCACCAAAGGTGATGATATAGTCCTTCGACCTCGGTGTGAGATCCCTCAGGCTGTGGACAGCCTGCAGGATATTTTGCAGTTTTTCCAGCCGGTCTTCTATTAAGGGGGTCACTTCGGCCACGTGGTCCTTCGCCGAACCTTCCAGGGCCTTCATATGGCGTTCCCGGAGTGATACGATAAAAGGTCCGACCATGGAGCTGTCGGGACTGTTCACGACCTCCGTGGCAACAGCGATCAGCTGGTCAGTTACCCCGCGCTGGGCGGATATAACAACCGCCACCTCGTTGCCGCGTCCATGGTACTGCCCGATGATATCAGTGACGCGGGAAATGCTTGCGGCATCCGCAACAGAAGTGCCGCCAAATTTCATTAAAAACCTCATTTTGGCCACTCTTACAATTCCCTAGCTATTTATGTAATTATAGGACGCAGATAATAATAAGATGCGGTCAGATGAACTTGTCAATTGTCATGTCCTCGTAATCGGGAGCGGCGGAGCGGGTGTAAGGGCCGCGATTGAGGCCGACCGGTACGGTGATACCGTGCTTGTCTCCAAGACCATCGTTGGGAAAGGGGGATGTACAACGATGGCGGAAGGCGGCTATAATGCAGTGCTCAGAGAGTCGGACTCCTGCGAGGGCCATTATGAAGATACCCTGCGTGGTGGAGCGTACTTGAATGACCCCGGACTCGTCAGGGTGCTGGTAGACGAGGCACCCGACAGGATGGCAGATCTCATCCGCTGGGGTGCCGTCTTCGACGTGGATGACTGCGCGTGTGTTGCCCAGCGCCCGTTCGGGGGCCAGCGGTTTCCAAGGACCTGCTATGCAGGGGACCGGACAGGCCATGAGATGATGACCACCCTTACCGAGCGGATGGCCGACACGAAGGTCGAGACCTACCAGGAGGTTTCGATCATTTCACTCCTTGAATACGAGGGACGGGTATCCGGGGCTATGGGACTTGACCACAATGGTGAGGTCATGCTGTTCCGTTCGGACAGCACGGTCATCGCGACGGGAGGGGGGACCCGTGTCTATGACATCTCGACAAACTCCTCGAGTGGTACCGGGGACGGGTATGCACTTGGTTACCGGGCCGGTGCGGAGGTCATCGACATGGAACAGGTCCAGTTTCATCCAACGGGTGCGGTGTACCCCTATGACGCACGGGGCAGGCTGGTGACCGAGGCCGTCCGTGGCGAAGGGGGCTTACTTAAAAATAAACTCGGGGAGCGGTTCATGACCAGGTATGACCCCGAACGGATGGAATTGTCCACCCGTGACGTGGTCTCCCGTTCAATTGCCACAGAAATACTGGAAGGGAGGGGCACGGAGCACGGAGGCGTCTATCTCGATGTCACCCACCTCCCTGCTTCCCAGATCGAGAGCCGCCTCCCGGTAATGCTCGAGCAGTTCCAAAAATTCGGTGTTGATATCAGGGTGGAGCCGATGGAGGTGGCCCCCACAGCCCACCATATCATGGGGGGACTTCGCATCCGGCCTGATTGTTCCACTACCATGAAAGGACTGTTTGCCTGCGGTGAGGTTGCCGGAGGCGTTCACGGGGCCAACCGCCTCGGGGGGAATGCCCTCGCTGAAACACAGGTATTTGGAAAGCGGGCGGGAGAAGCGGCCGGGAAAGCAGCAGTCCACGGCAGGAACCACGATCCTGCCCAGGTGGAGGGCGAGAGAAACAGGCTCGGGAAGTACTGCACCGGGACGTCTGACCCTGCAGCAGTATGGAGACAATTGAAACTATCGATGTGGGAAGGTGCCGGGATCTTCCGGACCCTGTCTGCCCTGCAGCAGACCCGCTCGGTGATCCAGGACCTCCAGTCCCTGCAACTGCGAGCCGTGGCGGCAGAAAACCTGGTGGAATGCTGTACTGTCAGGAACATGATTACCACCGCCTCACTTATCGTCGACTCTGCGCTCCTCCGCCCTGAGTCAAGGGGTGCCCATGTCAGGAAAGACATCACACAGGCCTGGACAATGGAAACATCCCCCTTTGGACATACCTTTATTTCCCGTGGTTGCCGGGGGATCGGGCAGGTGAGCAGATGAAACAACTGACCCTCCGGGTGTTACGGTTCGATCCGAAAAACGACACGGCACCACATTTTGAAAGTTATACGGTCAACGTCCATGACGGAGCCAGGGTGCTCCATGCACTTCATGCAATCCACGATGACTGCGACCCGACCCTTACCTACCGCTTCTGCTGCGGGACCGGGCAGTGCGGGAGCTGTGCCGTCAGGGTAAACGGGGAACCGGTACTCGCCTGCATGGAAGAGGCCCGCGATGGAATTACGGTTGAACCACTTGGCATCCCGGTGATAAAGGACCTTGCGGTGGAGCTCCTCCCCTATATTGATGCGTTGCCGGTAATCTGTCCGGAAACGACAGCAACCGCAACGAT
>JAPKXR010000087.1 GCA_026394715.1 Methanomicrobiales archaeon
GGATGTCAGATGATGAGATGAGCTATTGTAAAAGTACTTAACTTACATCTCTGTGCGATTCTAAGCATAATTTAGTATTATTTTAGAATTTTAACCATAATGGTAACTATTATGCAGATCTTTAGGGCCCGGACATATGGAGCGAGCTCTTTAAAACTTTAATCTACTGTAGTGTTCGTGAGTGTTATTTTTATCACCCGTGTACGGTGTTTGCAGTTAAAAACTGTCTACTTGGAGGCTGTCGCATGAACCATAATCGTTCTATAAATGGAGAATTTCGAGTTTGGATACGCCAAAAGGAACCCTATGCCCCGCTTTTTTGCAAGCAACTTTATCAATATTAACCTTATTGTAGAATGAAAACCATTCGTGCGATAGCCTCTTTGCCGATTTTTAATAACGCCATATCACAATCCCACCGGGTAGCAGGGTAGCAGGTAACGGCACCCGGAAGCCATGGGGCCACCATCGGCCACGGTACCACTAATCTGGCGCGCATACAATTATTTTGGTACATAATGCAGTAATATGACAATAGCAGAAATATAGCCCGGATGATTGGTATGGGAAACTGCATTCATGATATACTACATTGGCGCGATTATTGCTCCAATACAACACCAGTATTCAAATATCACGGTTTTTAATTAAGGTACCAATTGTAATATTTTTCATAATAATTATAGTTTCCATAGAAAAAAGAGTAAACGTTGTTTTAACATATTTAATATTATTTATAGAAAATCCAGATTTTATTTGAGATACATTTATTATATCAAATACAAAATTTATCTTTGTGGCAAAGACTATTTCGGTGACAGCGCAGGCGTACGATGCACTGGTATCCATAAAGCGGGGAAAGATGACTTTTTCCGATGTAGTCCTCAGTATGTACAACGATCTGTACGGGACCGTGGACGAAGATGATGATGAAAAAAATGCGATAACAATCACTCAAACGTTGTGTTTAATCAATGGCTGATGTTCCAATGGTTGCTGATCAGAAGGATCCCGATCTATGGAAAGAGAGAGGAAATGAGTTATATAAACAAAAAAACTACGAAGAAGCCATTCTATGTTATCGACATGCGATTAAGATCAATCAGGAATACGCACCTGCATGGAACAATTTATCCCTTGCTTTTCGAAAAACAGGAAAAGATCAGGAAGCCCAGAAATGTCTGGATAATTACAACCGCCTGGTTAAGAAAAACCCTTCAACCGGTCCAGTCAGGAAACAAATCGACCCCAAAGATACGCCGACAACGATAGACCCCAATCATGACAATGACGCAACGATACAACGTTTGGGAAAGACAGCAGATGCCCCGCTTAAGACCTCCTCTCCCGCCAGTCCCAGCAAACCTACCAAGCCTGTCGTTGTAGAGAAAGGCCGGTCCCCTGTTAAATCTCCTTCACTTATCGATCGGGTCTCTTCCTTCTTTCATGGGGGGAAAGGAAAGGGGAAGCGGATAAAATCCAATGTCGTACCCAAATCCCCGCTCCCGGCGACAGCTACACCGGCCAAGAGCCGCAGCAGAACAAAAACACCCGTTGTAAAGGAGGCCAGGGCAGGCACTAAGGGCCCTTCACTAATCGATACGGTATCAGACCTTATCCATCGTGATAAAGAGAAGGGGGAGCCTTCGAAGCCTGTCCAAAAGACTCTCAAAGACTACACAACCAACACTCCATCCGAGGCTCCGGCAAGCCAGGTTGCAGGGAGTTCTTCGCAATCAGTCCCTGAATTACTTACCGACGAAATGGACATGAAGGGAAGAAAAAAAACCTCCATCCTGGACCCCCTGAAACGAGTATTTCATGCGGACACCGAAACGGGAGAAAAAGGTCAGTCCAATAAAAAAGATGCGCAGGGGAAACGCAAAAAAGCAAAAACAATTATTCTCCTCTATGACTCTGTTAAGGAGGGCCCCCTTGTAGAATCGGCACTTCCCGCCGGTTACCAGGAAATTGACCACTACTGGAGTGATGTCGGGGTATCCCTGGTTGTCATTGCACTGAATGAAAAGACCAACCAGAACGAGTATCTCCTGTTTGAGCCGGTCTTATCGGAATTCCAGTACGAGTTAATAGAGCGGGTACATGCGGACCTCAGGAATGTCCTGATCCTGGATGACGACGATGAACTCGCCATGGACAAGCGTGAGCTCCTCCTCGAGAAAACGAATGATTTATTCCGTGAGTACGGTATCAACCCGGACCTGAATACGCTGTTTAAGCTGCAATATTACCTGGTCCGGAACTTCCTTGGCTGGGGAAGGATCGAGGCCCTGATGAATGACCCGTATATCGAGGATATTTCATGCGACGGGACGATGATCCCGTTGTTCCTCTACCACCGGAAATACCGTAATATCAAGACGAATATTAAATTCAAAGCGGAAATCCTTGACTCGCTGGCGATTACTCTTGCCCAGCGTTCCGGGAAACATATCTCTACGGGGTCCCCGATAATAGACGCAACCTTACCCGAGGGGTCGAGGCTCCAGCTGACGTTCGGGAAGGAAGTTACCACAAGGGGGACTTCGTTTACGATACGGAAGTTCCGGGAAGAACCATTCTCCCCGATCGAACTGCTGATGAATGGGACGTTCAACGAGGACCAGCTCGCCTATTTCTGGATGGCGATTGAGAATAATAAAAGTCTTCTGTTCATCGGGGGTACTGCATCCGGGAAGACTACCTCGCTGAATGCCGCATCCCTGTTCATCCCGCCGATGGCAAAGGTCGTCAGTATCGAGGACACAAGAGAGATCACGCTCTTCCACGAGAACTGGATCGCATCCGTGACGAGGGACTCGATCGCCGAAGGGGCGAGCATGATCTCCATGTTTGACCTGCTCAGGGCGGCAATGAGACAGCGGCCTGAGTATATCCTCGTCGGTGAAGTACGAGGGGTTGAGGCACAGACTTTGTTCCAGGCGATGAATACCGGCCATACCACGTTCTCAACACTTCACGCCGGAAATGTTGATGCGGCCATCCACCGCCTTGAGAGTGAACCATTGAATGTTCCGCGGAACATGTTGCAGGCACTGAATGTTATCAGTGTGCAGGCCCTTGTCTATCGTGGGCAGGAGCGGATCCGGCGGGTCCAGGAAATTGTAGAAATTGCCGGGGCCGACCCGATCACCGGGAGTCTCCGCGTTAACACGGTCTTCACCTATGACCCGGTGACAGACCTGTTCATTTACCATGGCCGCTCCCAGGTCTATGCAGATATTGCACAAAAACGTGGGTGGAGCCGTGAGCAGCTCGAGGATGAGATCCGAGTCCGGAAGATCATACTGAACGCAATGAAAGAGCAGGGTGTCCTCAATTATATCAGTGTGTCAAAGCTATTCCAGGATTATTATATCAATCCGACCGGGGTTATCGAAGCGATAGGTGACTTAAAGGCATTCCTAGGGCGTGGCGTATGAAGTATTATCCTATTGTCCACCGGCTGTTACCCCGTGGCTCTAATAAATATTCCAGCCTAAGTGCCAATCTTATTTCTGCCCGCATGGCGATGACTCCTGAACGGTATACAGGGTATGGACTGATGGTCTCGCTACTCGGTGGCCTAGTGTTTGCGGTATTTGGTTTTTTTGTTTCATTGACACTCATCATGAGTACGCCGTCGGGTTACACGGGTATTTACAATGTATACAGGATCACGCTACCTAATTCCCTCAGCATATCCCTTCCAAATGAGGTCATATCTTTTATCGGGGCTGTTATTTCGTTTATTATCGGGGCACTCCTGATCTATATTATTGCAATGAAATATCCGGGCTTGCAGAAGAATAACCGCGCGACCAAGATCAACTTAACCCTGCATAATGCGGTTGCCTACATGTATGCGATGAGGAAGGGTGGCGGGCAGCTGCTGGTTATCTTCCGTTCGATATCCGATAATGCCCCGGTCTACGGGGAGGTCGCCCTCGAGTTCCGGCAGGTGATCAGGGATGCCGACTTCTTTGGGATGGATGTTGTGACAGCGCTCCGGCACCTGATGGAGACAACCCCGTCGCAAAAAATGAAACAGTTTCTCGAGGACATGATATCCATCATCGAGACCGGCGGGGACCTGACAGGCTTTCTTTCCGGCCGGGTGCGGTTATATCAGGAAGAGGCCCGGTTCGAGCAGAAAGAATTTCTCCAGTTCCTTTCGCTGATATCCGAGTCCTATGTGACCCTTTTTGTCGCGGGGCCCCTGTTCCTGATCATCATCATGGTCGTGATGGGGATGATGGGGGGTGCAGCAGTGACCCAGATGGCCCTGGTTATTTACCTGCTGCTCCCTATCGGCTCACTGGTCTTTATCATTCTTATCGATATGATTTCATTGAAGTCTGAACTGATCGAGCGATTTACACGAGTGCAGGAACTTTCTGAATATTCTGATGTCCGGATTGAAAAGAAGGCTGGCGAGGGTAAATTCTTTGAAAAACTTCTCCATTATGACCGTGTCAGGAATCTGAAACAATTTATCCGGAATCCTGTGCAGGCATTCGTGATGAATTATAAGCTTACCCTGCTCATTACCGTCCCTGTTGCGGCGATTTACCTCATCACCGTCTACCTGAGTCTTCCACCTGCGGGTTTTGAACGGTTCATCGATATGTTCGACGACCATGTCGTGATTGCCGCACTTATTATCCTGATCCCGTTTGGTATTTTCTACGAGCTCTGGAGGCGCAACATCCAGGGAATTGAGGCAGCGATCCCAGATTTCCTTGACCGGATGGCGGGGATCAACCAGGTCGGGCTGACGATATCGCAGGCGATCTCGATCATGGTCAATACTAACCTGGGTCTCCTGTCGTACGAGATCAAACGGATCAAGCGGGACATGGACTGGGGCGCTAATTTTACTGATGCACTGATGCGGTTCGAACAGCGGATCTCGACGCCGATGATCGCACGTACTGTCACCCTGATCAGCAAGGCCACCCAGATGAGCGGTTCAATCGGCGACATCCTGACCATTGCGGGTAGCGATGCACGGATGTCTGAAACCCTGAAGCGGGAACGGATGTCGGAGATGTTTATTTACACGGCCGTTATTTACCTTGCATTCATCGTATTCGTTTTCGTTGTGGCCGTGATCACCACCCAGTTTATGCCGGTCCTTGGGAATATCGATACGAAGGGTCTCCCGCAGACGGGTGCTTTTGCGGGGTTCAGTGCCGCTTCAATGTACACGATTTCCCGGCTGATGTACCACGGGTGCCTGGTACAGGCGTTCTTTTCAGGTATTATTGCGGGGCTGATGGGAGAGGCATCGCTGTCTGCCGGGCTTAAACACGCGGCGGTCATGCTAATTATTTCGTTGCTGATCTTCAACTTCTTCATCTGATAGCTCTTTTTTGTGGTGGAAATAGGGGGGCATTCTCAGATTGAAATGCGGCTTTTTGAGTATGGGTACCGCATCGATGGAGTAACTGCTGCGAAAGATGGCATGGGGTCTATGAATTGAACTGCCCCGGGCAAGTCGTGATATTCATTGAAGAGAACAGGACAATTGGGGATTCTCTTTACGTTCCGGATAATTATTCCAGACCGGCAGCGAGTGGAATATCAGATTCCGGTGATCCGGGTATGGGAATATGATATTCATTCCATGATTGAGGACGGGTTTTTTCCTTCTCCCAAACGGCGATGCAGGAAACTTCGCATAGTCCCCTTTTTGGAGATTGAACAGCAGCTGTGGTACGTGTGAAAACTATTCAAAAGACCTTGGAATAAGGCTTCGGAGATCGTGAATTGACTTGAATATCTTCTTTGAATACTATCCGTAAATACTTTGTCGAAAAATATGCAATAATAATAATATGGACCCTGTTCAAAGCGTTTTACCGGGATATTACCGTTAATCTTGTTGATCCAATTGATTTTACAGGATAGATTGAGGTAGAAATCAAAATATTTCCCGGGGCTCTTGTAACCATTTCCAGAGGGGGATATACTGGATGACTCCCTGTATACCAAACCATTCTTCACTCGCTGTATGTTCTTCATCCATGGAAAGGATAATTCGATTTTCGCAAGCGAGATCGCGACCCGCCGTGAGGAGCGCGTTGACTTCGCGACGTCGGGCCTTGTCATCGTTGAGATCGGTACAGACCTGGATCAGTGCGATCACTTTCCCGCTGGACAGGAGGACAAAATCAACTTCCTGCTGGTTTGCATATTTCCAATAGAAGAGATTCAGGGTTCCGGCAAGTTCGAGCTGACGGAGTGCAATTGCCACGAGGTTTTCTGTAAGGCTTCCGTCATTCCGGGAGGACCGGAACCCTTTGGCTGTCACAAACCCGTTATCGATACAATAGATCTTCCTGTTTGCCAGCACCTGTTCTTTTACCTTGTATGAGAATCTCGGGATCGAGAAAAACAGGAACGCTTCTTCCAGGTAATCAAGGTATTTCCGTACGGTACGGTCACTGCGGCACCCTGACACCTGGGAGAGGCGGTGTACAGAATATTCTCCCGCTACGTTGGAACAGAGGTACTGGGCCAGATCACCAAGCCCCTGTGGGGACCGGATCTGGTACCTACGTATGATGTCCTTGTAAACCACTGCATCGAAGAGCCTGATAAGGTATTCTTTCCTGTCAATCGTTGTTAACAGGGCTTCGGGAAATCCCCCGTTGGCAGAATACTCTACAAGGAGCGCCCGGCATTCACTTTCTGTATATTCTCCTCCTTTTGTCCTCAGGTACTCAGTAAATGAGAAGGGAAAAATTGTCGTTACGGTATGTCGCCCGGTAAGGTGTGTTGCAAGCTCTTTGCTCAGCAGGTGGGCATTGCTGCCGGTTATATAAACTGTGTAACTCTGCCGTGCGAGCCGGTTTGCCAGGAGTTCCCAGCCCGGTATATTCTGGATCTCATCGATGAGAAGTGTCTTTGATCCGGTATACAGGTCAGTGACTGCGGTCAGAATATCAGGGATTTTTTCCTTGTCATTGAGTTCTTCGTCATCGAAATTTACATACCCGAAGGGACCCTGTGCCATCAGGTGCCGGGTTACGAAAAATGATTTCCCAGCCCGGCGCGGGCCGATCACGATCCGGATTAGCCTGCCGTCCCCTTCCTGGATCTCGGCTGTACGCTCGATATACCGCTCCTATCTGCGAAGATCCAGTTCCTTTTTCTGCTGAAGAAGAGCATCCCTGACTGTCATCTGATCTCTGTTGTAATGTAATACAAAAAAAGTAGATAAATTATTGTATTGTATTTTATTAGCTACAAACAAGATCTGACGGGTCTACCACAACCTCCCAAATCTTTTCCGATTTTAAACCGGTTCGGTCCGATGTAATTTTGTGTAGTCCTGAAAGTATTTCTCATAGATCTTGTCTTAAAATATCTTGAACGTTTCATCAATTCACCAACCAAAAACTCTGATACCCATGCCCAGGATTGCCTCTTGGGGTAGTCTCCTCCAGAAGGCCAGCTCAGGAGATTCAAGATTTTCGAAATCCAGGCTTCCGTGCGGTCTTTCATTGTACCAAACAATAAATTCATCGAGAGAAGAAAACTCGTATCGGAATCTGTCATAAGCATCGAACCACTTTTCAACTTTCCCGTTGTTTTGCGGGTTTTTAACCCTAGCAAGGATAGGATGAACCCCTTTGGTTTCAAGATATTTTTTGAATTCATTATCCCAGCATCCGTTTTCATCTCTCCGGTGAGCACCAAACTCGCTGCCATGATCCATAATCAGTTCACGAAGCGGGCAGAGTGGCCAATATTCCTGAACTACACTTTTAATTACTGCGATTGAATTTTCCGTGTTGATAATGGCAAATTCGCCGATGGCTAATATCTTGCGTGAGGAGTCATCCAGGACTGCACAGATCTTGAAGTGTCACTTATTAGTCGGGATCATCATTTCAATCTTGTTCCTGAACTGAATGTTATTTCATCAGGAGGGATGGTGCGGGGAAATCGAAGCTTTTAAAGATTCTATCCCGCGTTACTCTACCTACTAAAGGGACGGTGGAGTTGCATGGTCGGGGGGCTCGTTGTTGGAAGTGGGGACTGGGTTTCATCCGGAGATGACCGGGCGGGAGAATATTTGTTAAAACATTAACCTGTTTCCCATTCCCTCAGCAGCGTAACTATCAATACCAGATTCCCGTGCTCTCTCGTACATTTTCCTGTCATCTGTGATGAGCAGAGATCCCGTTATATCAGCACATGCCATAAAAATAACATCAAATCCACTTGCTTTTGATGCAATCCCAATCTCAATGGAACGCTCAAGCAGATCGGCAGTATCATACAGTTTTGCATGGCTGCTGACAAAAGATACGGAGAGCGACGCACTTTCCGGATCATTGGTCAGCCGGGAAACAACGCATGCGGTTTCTATAAGGGCTAAGAGTGGGATGTGATTCTGGTATTCTCCCTGTTCGATCCTGCGTAACACTTCAGAGGCACTGGAGTGGAGGCGAATAGATTCCTCATAAATTAAATCCTGGCGTTTTCTTCTTGGCGGGACGAGTCCCCTTACCAGAACCGTAGTATCCGTAGTGACCCTAGATCCCGCCATATTTACGGTTCCTGAGCGTTCTGATGAGGGCGGTGGAATCCACGGAATCAGGAAGATGTGTTGAAATCCTGGTGCGAACTTCTTCAAGAGTTACCGGGCGGGTGATCTTTGAGAGCGTATAAGACAGTAACATGTCGGCAGAATCACGGTATATTTTTTTGATTGTTGTTTC
>JAPKXR010000228.1 GCA_026394715.1 Methanomicrobiales archaeon
GATCAGGACAATCATCACCATGCGTAGTACAAGCGGTCCGTTGTTATTCATGATAGGAAAAGAAAATGATGTACTACTATATAGGCTGTCGCGTTTCGCCCCGTTGATTTTTTAATGCCGCCTTTGCCCGGGCAGATGAATCCTGATGCCGGACTCCCGCCCGTAAGTAATCGAAATCGGGGAGCACAATCGGTTCCGGCCAAGCTAATCCGGTTCCATAAGACCTGATGAATAAGCTGCTATTCCAACTGGCTTGTGATGGATAACGGGATAGCACGGGTCTGTCGCCTTCTGGCTGACTTACCGTGTATACCGATTAAAAATCGTTTTTGTTTTGTTGTAATCAAACGGTTCCTGGATTGCCAGTTATTTGAATTTTGTTGCTAACCTTGAGAATTCCCTGTCCGTCTTGGATTTTCCCAAGGCACCACCCGATAACCCGCTCATGCCGGCAGAGAACTGTAGTTTTTGCATCCCCTCTTCTTCGGTTATTGTTATCGAAAATTTTTGGCGGTCCACAAAACCGCCAAGGATCATTCGCATGCCTGCACTGCCTTTTCCATACGTACCGTTACTATCCGTTCCCTCTTCCAGCTTGTAGCTTTCTGATGTGAACATGGTTTTGACTGCATTGGCAAGAGATTTTTCATCAGTTTCGCTATACCAGAAGTTAATTGTGGAATTGTTCACTTGTTCTTCCTTCACAAACTTTCCAAATCCTGTTCCAGGTGACATGTGTGCAGGTAATTGTTTTGAAAAGCCATTAACTTTACCTAATGGAAACCCGGGTGAACAACACAAATCGCTCCGCTGCCTGTTGTTACCGGGGTTTCCCTGCGAACATAACAAAAAAAGAGGTTGGATTTCAGGCGTTCCCGAAATATGCCTTGACCTGCGGCTGGAACAGGTAATAAAGGATGATTGCAGCGATGATTATCCCCAGCAGTGCACTAAAACCGGTCGTGAGCAGGCTTACAATGCCGATCAGGATGCTGATGGCCGAGAAGATTACCCCGACAATCCAGACCCATGACCAGGCCTTGAAACAACCTATCCCAAGGAGAAGATCGATAATACCGATGATGAAAGCACCGACTCCTAAAGCGGCACCTATGCCACCGAAGCCGGCGACGCTTAAGATTGCCCCGCCGAGGACCCCGCCGATAATTGCAAACAGTCCCCCGATAATCCAGAGGATACCTAAAATTGTTACTCCTAATGGTCTTCCTGACATAGTAGTTCATTTATCGGGATGTACTTATATGTTGCCATTTGAGAGAAATGAAAATACAGGATTATTTTGAGGGGATCATTTTGGACCCTTGGAAAACTTACTGGTAACGATCGGGTAGCAACGGTGCATGGGTGAGTGTTCATTATCCATGAACCCCGTGTCCGGGATAAAAAAAAGGAATGATTACCCTTTTCGGGAAACAACGAACAATCCAAGCCCTATTCCCATTACTACGATCATCGCAGGCAATCCCGCCTTGGTTGTGGGAACCGGGGCAGGGGGTACAGACTGGGTAACAACCGGTGTCGTTATTCTGGTTTGTGCAGGGGTATTGACCTGTACAGACGTCGGGGGTTGTGTAACGGTGATGGTGACCTGTGACGTTACTGGTGGTGAAATTATTACCTGCTTCGTCGCAGTGGGGGTCGATAACCGGACCAGGGTGGCCTCAACGTGTACAGGTCCATAACTGGACTGGTCTGGACCTGTATTCACCGTCGCGGTGTAATCCTTATAGCCGTCTAGGCTCACTTTCACCACATGACTGCCATCTGAAAGACCGCTTACTTCGTTTTGGGGCACTGTCCCGGTTTTTCCGCGAAGTGTTCCGTCCACATAAATATCAGCACCTGATGGAGCAGAGTTCACCTGGATAGTTCCGTAGTAAGGATTTTTTGACAGGGCCTGGAAAACGGTGTTCGGTTGTCCCTGCATTACGATAAAATTCTCATTTTTATAACTAATGTAGCCGGGTTTTGTGATTTTAATGGTATAGGTCCCTGGTGGTACCTTCTGTATATCAGCAGGGGTTATGCCCATATACACCCCGTTATTCAGGGTAACTGTGGCACCTGTCGGGTCACTATTGACCACAACGGTTCCATAATACACGTCTGAATTCACGGTTACTTCTGCAGTGGCTGAAATGACGGATACCAGGAAAAATATCAGTAATATGCCAAACAAAAAGAATTTTTTCATGATTAACCTGAGAATAGAATATCCCGTTCTTACTTATATCCATCTGTGAGATAACCGACGTTCATGTTTTGAGAAAAAATTCCTGAATATCGTAGTTTCGAAGAGCGTATGAACCTGATTCCCTCGCGCTTTGGAAAAATATGCCTGGTGTGGGGGGTGTTGAGTAACTCTCGCCGGCAGCTGCTCACACCCGCTGCTCACACCGTGTTTTTCAGTGGGCTCCACCGCAGGGTAAATCCTCGGGGCCAGGTACAATAACGGCCATCCGGATTGCTTATCGTTAGATCATAGAGTCCAGCCTTGTTCGAATTTTTTTAGAGTAGTTTTGACATCGTTGCCCTGCACAACCGGGGGTGCTAAAAGTTGGAGTTGCTGGCTGCCGTTGGTGAAGGATACGGTTGCACCTCGCTGGAAACCCGTCCCGGACATCGTAATGGAAATTGTATCTTCTGTCATTCCCTCCGAAGGGGTAATGCGATCAATTTTCAGCGTATAAGGGGCAGTCACCGCTGTCTGGTTCATCCAGGTTGTGTTCGTGTTACCATCAGTCCCAACCGTTTGCGTGCTGATCGTATAGGATACCGATGGTTTCAAACCGGATATCGTGTAAGACTGGACTCCCCGAGGAATGTTGGCTTTCGAAATCCCGTTCACGAAGACCCTGACCGATGCAAACCTGTCAGAATGAGGGTCGTTCCATATCCATGTAACCGAATTTTCCAGGTAGGTGGTATTATGGAGGTTGGTGATACCAGGCGCCCGTATGGAATTTTCATGTTCAACCATTGCAGCCGCGGCAAAGAGATCAACGGCAGCTGCCTGGTCAGAGGAGTACAAACCACACCTGCATGGAGGGCCTTCCCAGTAATACCCGAATGAATCCGGCGTTTTCCAAAATTCATTATCTGTGCATTCCTTCATGGTGCGGGTACGGTCATTGTTCCAGGCACTGTCAGAGGTGGTCAGGAGCAACTCGCGGATTTGAGCTCCTGCTTCCGGATTGTATGCTGCCATATTCTTATAGGAGTACGCCTGGTCACGCACTAAAATTCCCTTGAAACTGTGATATCAAAGTCCGGACAACTTGTATTACGCCTCGCCTCCCGGATGATGTGGTCAGCGTTGAGTGTTTTATAATACCCGTTCCAATGGGAGAGAGCCAGCTCATTGGCCATGTTTCGCCGGATAACTCTGCGTAATCCGTCATTGCAACCATGTACATGCCCTGGTTATACGACCAGAGATCATCAGATTTTACACAGCTCCTAAGGATGCCATCGTATACAGGGCTTTGGATATCCGTCAGATTATCAAACGGTTTGTACTGCCGTATCCCGTTTGCTTCCTTTTCTGCCCATGCGCGGTAATATCCTTTATCCATTTCACTTGTCGAATACTTCGACATTTTCGTGGCAGTTTCGAGGAACAGGTCATTCGTAATGGCACTTTTGTAATTCCTGATAAGAAATTCGTACCATACCCCGCCACCACAGGCACCATCCCAGGGGGGATTCAGACTACAACAGTATCCATTACAACGCCCATCCTTTTTCATGTTACATCGCTCGGGGGCATTTATCACGAGATTCCGGAAAACATCATCCGCCATGGAGAGATATTCCCTGTCCCCGGTCACCTCGTAGTACCGGATCCAGAGCACGGTCCACCATAACCGGTCATCATAGTCACTGGATGCAGTGTCAATCCGGACACGTACCCATCGCCAGTAGCCTTTCTTGGGCGTTCACTGTTTTTGTTATGGGGGGGATTTTCGACCCGTATGAACGCGAATTTTCTACATACTGGTAGTTGAGGAGGGATTCGATCATGTTCGCCCGGACCCACATGTAAACATTCATGTCCCCCCATGTTTCCCCCCCACCGGTCGTTCAGGACAGTGGCCGCATCCCGGGCCCTTTGAAACTGTATCTCCTCGCTGCTGGCAGTTAGTCCTGAAATGGAATTCCCATCTGTTACCGTGGAACCTGCTCCGGCAGAAGGTATTATGCACAAAAAAATGAAAAATAAAATAATAACCGGTATCACCGATCTACGTAGTCCCTTGTTTACGGGAGGATATCCTGGGGTGGTGGTCATAGCCAACTATTCCATTTTCGAATATAGAATAGGGGTTCTTACCACAAACCGTAATTTTTTTTCTTAAGAGTTGCCTGCCCTCCGCTCTGTAATTTCCCGAATGTGAACGGTCGCGGGCAAGATATACCGGTGGTATGGTCCCGCCCGTTAGGCTTGGTATGGTGGGGGTTGGACCGACCGGCCGGGACCGGTGATTCCACAAGATGTTTTGACGTCATTAAAAAACGTAGGGCCTTTTTAGTTTCACGTTTATTTCGACATGGAATATACCTGGTAACTGTTTCTCTCTAAACCAAACCGGTGTTAATACAACAAAAAAAAGCACTTCCCCTACGTCCCCCAAAGATTCAGGTAAAATAACCTAATATACGCCCGAATTAACGAAAAGATACTGCTACCGGGGTATACACGCCCCACCCCAACTCGTAAAATCCATTCTCGTTCGTTTAAATCGCCCGCATTCGCTCCCGATTGGGTTAGATGCGGAATAAGGCTATATTGGGCGATTTTCACCTAATCCAACCTATATCTGGTCTTTATTGGGTTGTAGGCTTTTCCAAAGTCCCATATAAACCTCTTTTAACAGGCAGGATTTGCCTATTTCCAGATTACCCCAGGTCACATTAATACCCCATCACGAGACACGAGCAACCTGGACCCGGACCTGACCCTCTCGGTCCTTAACCCAACCGCCACCTTCTCTGACGACATGAACCAGAACTCCCTCGTCCCGAATACGACCTACGGAAGCGTTTCCTTCCTGTTCATCGGTGATGCCAATGCAGACGTAGAAAATTGCAAGGATTTTTCCGGGCATGGTGCCGCCCAGGCCAGGCGATGATTACTGCATCTCATTACGCAAGAGAAAGTGAGAATATTGGAAAAGGGAGTATGAATGTTGCCGTTAATGAAAAAGAAGATCTTTCATGTTTATGCTCCATTTACAACAATCAGGCCCTTTTGAACCGATGCATTACTGAGCATCGAACCGCTGTTGCTGTCATATCTAAAAATGGACAGGGTAACCGTGTAGGCACCCGGGAACCGGTAGGTATGGATCGCGTTTGGCCCCGTTGCGTTGATCCCGTCGCCAAAATCATAATTCAGGAACGTTGGAGAACCGGTTGACTGGTCCGTGAAGGAAACCTTCAGGGGAGCAGTACCGGTCACGGGTGATGCGTTGAATTTCGCGATCAGCGGGACCACCGGTACCTTCTTCACCGTGATAACGTTCGGTTTTGTTGCGGTGCTGCCCATGACGGAATATGTCGTGGTATTATATTTCATAATGGACAGGGTAATCGAGTAAACGCCTGGGAACCGGTATGTATGGGTAGGATTTGGCCCGGTCACATTCGTTCCGTCACCGAAATCGTAGACGAGATATGTCGGGTCTCCGACGGATTTATCGGTGCATTTCACCGTCAGGGGAGCAGTCCCGGCCACGGGTGAGACCGTGAAGTCCGCCTGGAATGTCGGTTTCGGGGTATAGGAATGGAGAGGCAGGTAATCAGCATTGTTCGAATCGATAACAAATGGTGCATTACAGAACCCGTCGCCCCTGTCCGGTGTAACCTGCGACCAGCCGGTACCTTTAGGGTCTGCCCAGTAATTCCCACCGAGGAAGGGCCCGTTGACGATATTCGTGCCTGCGGTTTTTGTGGTGTTCCAGGTAGTGTCGGTGACACCATCCACGATTCCGACATTCACGGTATTTGAGAACCAGTTGTTCACTATCATGGAATCATGTGACTGGGTAAGACCGACCCCTACCTCCCCGTTATCCTCGATCCTGCAACCCATCACTCGTGTTCTGTCCCCGTTGATGATAAGCCCGGCTATCCCGTTTCGGGATGCGGTTATCCCTGAAAGAATAGTCCTCTTCCCCCCGGAAATTTCGATCCCCGCATACTTGTTCCTGTCCGTCGTCGCATTGATAATGGAAACATTGCTGCCAGTATCAATGGAAATTCCAGTGCCGGTTTCCGGTAGCGGGTTACTATTTTCATTCGCTGTTACATCCCGGAGTGTCACATTCGCTGAATTCTCGATATCAAACCCGGTGAGGGAATTACCGGATGAACTACTGTTATTGACCACGAGGTCGTTACACCCGGAAATGGAAACCCCGACCTGGTTGCCACCCGTGGTCACGTTCTGCACCCGGGCTGAATCTGAATTGAAGAGGAGGACGCCGGTAGTGCTGTTTGTCAGGGTAACATCCCTGATGATGATACCCGGGGAATCAATCCCGTACACGGTCCCTGCCCGGTTCGTCGCGTCGATAACCGCACCGGGCTTTTGGAACAGGTAATAGACCGGTTTTCCATTCACGGTGTTGGAAGTCCCGATCATGTGCTGGTAATACTGCACCTCTGTCCCATCAACCTGGAGATTGTACTTGTTTCCGGTCATGGTGTTCCCGGTCAGTGTGGCATTCCTCGACGACACGATACTTATCCCGACTCCGCCCCTGGTCACATCATTTTGGTTCATTACACAATTATCTGCCTGGTCAACCGTGATCCCTGCAGGATTTTTTGACAGGTGGTTTTCGGAGATTGTGCAGTTTTGGGTACGGTTGCTATGAAGGGTCCCAAGGAAGATACCCCCATTTCCGCCGTTTTCTGACATTACGTTCCTGGTCAGCAGCAGATCTTTTGGGGCACTGTCGTCCTCGATGGCCGTGTTCAGGTTCCCATTGATCGTACACCCGCTGATTTGCGTCCCGGGTGATACATCAAGGAGGACCCCGTACCCCCCTACTTCAACCGGGCCTCCCCAGCCATTCCCGGAGATCGTGGAACCGGAAACGATACACGAGGGAGAATTATAAAAGGTGATACCTGTACCCCCGCCTCCATTTTTCGGAGTGTTACCGGATGCATTTACCCCCTTCAGCATGATCTCCCTGCTATGGTCCAGGTATATGCCAAACAGGTTCCGGGTTGCGTTACACCCTTCGATTTCTCCACCAGCCTGGTTATTGATTTCGATCCCCGCCTGCCAGCCTGACACGGTCAGTCCCCGTACCGTGACATTCCCGGTTCCGGCGGACCCGCCACTGATTAATACACCCGTGCTGTCGCTGCTCTCATTTCCATCAAGGATGTGCCCGTTTCCATCAAGGAGAACATCAGGTGCCGTGATCCGTATGGCTGTTTCCACGGTTGAATTGGACAGGTCATTCGTAAGCCGGTAGTGGCCCGGTGTGCTGATAACTGCAGGGGCCGTGATCGGGGTACCCGAGGGGTCCGGTGGGTTGAGGGTCCTCAGTGGAAACGTAATAGTGTCAGCAAGACGGGGCGGGCTGATAACGGTTCCCGTAATAGAATTGTAATCGGGGAGCGAGCAAACAAAGTACTCGTTTGCGGTAGCCGTATTATTCGCCTGATCCACGGTGACCTTGAGATATCCCAGCTCCTTCGTGGCCCCGTATACATATGAGGGCGGGACCGGTTTATCAGTCAGGCTGACGAATCCCCCGCCGGCGTTGGCAACAACAAAGTACGGGATGCCCTCCACCGAAAACCTCTGGTACGTGTGGATATGGCCGTCGAAATGTGCACTGATGTTGTACGTATGATAAAGGGTCTCCCAGGGCTCGAGGGCCGAATCCGCATCGGCATGCCCAACGGTCCAGACAGGATGGTGATGGATAACAAAGGTCCCGTACAGGGTGTTGTCGAGCTGGTCCTTTAACCAGGGCACCAGGGCCTCCGAGTGGGCACGCGTGGGGTCCTCGTCATTGGGGTTGGTGGGGTCCGGGGAATCAAGGCTCACGAACCTGATCCCGGCACAGTCAAAGGAATAGTAGAGCGGGTTGACAAAGGAGTTTCGGTAATAGTAGGCATTTGTCGATACATTCTCAGCGGTGCCATTGTGGTATTCATGGTTCCCAATACTTGTATAGAGTGAAATATTCGCGAGCATCCCGTCCCCGTAACCATAATAATACGCCCATTGTGATTCTATGTCGTGACTGGCATAGTCCCCGCCGTCAAGGATAAAAAGCACGCCGGATTCGTTGGCGAGGGCATCTGCGACATACCGAAACCGCTGCTCCTGAGCATGGGTATCAGAGATCACAATGAAGGAAAACGGGCCGCTGACCGGAAAGGTCTGGAACTGGCGAACGGAGAATACTTGATTTATTTCCGATGGATCCGATCCCATTGGTTCGACCAGGTACTTGTAGGTGGTGTTGGCCTCGAGACCGGTAAGGAGGACATGGTGGAAGTTGGCAGGACCAGGGTCAGGGTCTGGTACGATATGATCAAAATTCCCAGGCTCTTCGTAATAACTGGCAGTTGCATAGTGTACTGTCCAGCCACTCCCCTGGGTTTCCTGCCACCAGTTGATGACGCCTGAGGTGGTGTTGGTTTTGGTTACCCACGGGGCCCAATATCCGGTAGGCGTTTCCTCAGCATTGACCTGGATATTACAGGCGGTACTGTTGGTCCCTTCGCTGTTTGCAACGGTCAGCACTGCATTGAAGGTTAAATTGGACCTTGTTGTATAGGTATGCAGGGGGTTTTGCAGGGTAACATTCGGCGTCCCGTCACCAAAATTCCATTGGTACGACAGGGGGGGCGTACCGGAAGAGGTATCATTGAACTGAACCTGTAAGGGGGATTTTCCAGTTTTCGGCGTGGCAGAAAATCCCGCTACCGGCGCTCCAGTCGCCGGTGCAATGGCCAGGCTGTGTTCGTAGCCGCCGGAGATAGAGGAAAAGGTCCCTGCCG